>CAIXDD010000048.1 GCA_903918155.1 uncultured Hyphomicrobiales bacterium | reverse complement strand
TCCTGCGGCGAGCGAGGCCGCGCCGAACGCCGCCGCGCCGAATTCCGACCAGCGCATCGAGCAGATCTCCGCCCGCCCCGCTCTGGTTCTGGAAGGCGAGACGGCGTGGGAGGACGGATATTCCACGCTGACGGGCGCCTTCCAGCGGCTGAAGGCGGAGCTGGCGCGCGCGCAAGTGAAGGGCGCCGGCGCCCCGGTCGCCGTTTTCGTCGCGACCGATGACGTTGGGTTCAAATTCCAGGCCATGGCGCCGCTCGCGGAGGCGCCGGCCGCAGAGCCGCAATTGGGCGCGGGCTTCAAGCTCGGGCGCACGCCGGCGGGCCGCGCGGTGAAATTCGAACATCGCGGCTCCTATGAGGAGATCGACGCCACTTATGAGGCGATCACCGCGTGGCTCGACGAAAAGAATCTCGACGCGCAAGATTTCTTCGTCGAGGAATTCGTCAACGCCGGCCGCGGGCCCGACGATTCCGAGGCGGCGGTCGACGTCTATGTCTTCGTGAAATGATCAGCCGAGCAATCCGCCCGGCCTTGGCGCCAGCGGATTATGCGCATGGGCCTGCGCATCGGCGCGATCGGGCGCGGGCTCGCCGACGAAGGCGTCCCACAGGCCGCGCACATGATCGGGCGCCAGATCGCGCAGGATGAAGACGATGCGCGCGCGCCGGTCCGCGTCGGGCCAGCGCTCCAGCCGCACGGGCGGGTGGAAGACATGCTGCACGCCATGAATGACGACCGGGCGGTCGGGGTCGTCGGTCAGGCCGATAATGCCCTTCACGCGCAGCATATGGGGCCCGTGCACCTGCCGCAGCATGTCGAGAAACACGTCGAAACTGGACGCCGGCAGCAGTTTGTCGCTCGTCAGGCAGAAGGCGCGGATGCGCGCGTCATGCCGGTTGGGATCATGCGCATGGCCGTGATGCGCGTGATCGTGATGCGCATGATCGTGATGAGCGTGGCCGTGATGCGCATGATCGTGATGGGCGTGGTTTTGGCTTGGGGCGGTCGCCAGCGATTCCGCGTTCAGCCAGCGCGCGACGTCGGGGATTTTCCCTTCGAGTCCGAACAGGCCGGCGTCGAGCAGATTGTCGGCCTGCGCCTGCGCGGCCTCGACGATCTTCGCCGCCGGCGCAAGCGCGGCGAGCCGCGCGCGCAGCGCGTCCACGCGGGCGACGTCCTGCGCGTCGCGCGCAAGGTCGGTCTTGGCGAGGACGATGCGGTCGGCCACGGCGACCTGTTTCACCGCCTCCTCCTGCGCGTCGAGCGTCGCCGCGCCATTGATCGCGTCGACCACGGTGACGACGCCCTGCAGGCGGAAGCGCAGCATCAGATAAGGATGGTGCATGATCGTGTGGAGCACCGGGGCGGGATCGGCGAGCCCCGTCGTCTCCACCAGCACGCGGCTGAAGGGGCCGATGCGTCCGTTGTCGCGCTTGCGCAGCGCGTCCTCCAGCGTCGCGATGAGATCGCCGCGGATCGTGCAGCACAGGCAGCCTGAGGACATGAGCAGCATGTCGCCCTCCACCTTCTCCACGAGAAGATGATCGAGGCCGACTTCGCCGAATTCATTGATGAGGACGAGCGCGTCCTTCAGCGCGGGATCGCCCAGCAGGCGATTGAGCAGGGTCGTCTTGCCGGCGCCCAGAAAGCCCGTGAGGACCGTGAAGGGAATGGGCGGCGGCGGCCGGCGCGCGAGATCCTCGTTCATGTCAGCCCCCCGTCCGCGGCGCGGTCGCCTGCGCGGGCTTTTGCGGAGGTTTCGGCGCCGCGGGCTTCTGCGCCGCGGGCTTTTGCGCCGCCGATTTGGGCGCAGGCTTTTGCGCGGTCTTTTGCGCGATCGCCCGCTGTTTGGCGACGCGCTGCTTGGCCGCGCGCGCCTGCGCCTTCTTCGAAGGGGCCAGCTCCGCCGCCGTCAGCGCCGGCTCGTCGTCCGCCGGGCCGCGCGCGGCGCCGGTCCAGCCGGGCGCGCGGCCCACGAACACGTTCACCGGCGTGAAGGCGGGGCGCGGCCCAAGATCGCCGCTGGCGAAAGCGGCGAGCGCGGCGCGCCCGTCGTTGCGGTCGCCCGCGAAAAAGGCGGCGGCGCTTTCATTGTCCGCGCTTGCGCTGACGGGCGCGATGGGAATCGCGAAATCCTCGTCGGCGTCGCGCGCGCGGTTCTTGCCGCAGACCTGCGGGCGCAGGTTCGGCGGCGGCTCGGCCGACAGCGGCAGGCTCGCCGCATCGGCGCCGCCGCGCGCGAAGATCGAGGTGGAGAAGCCGCTCTCGAACAGCGCCATCGCCTTCAGCGTGCGCGCCTTGGCGGTGGGCGCGCCCATCACCACCACGATGAGCCGGCGGCCGTTGCGCGTCGCGCTGGCCACCACATTGAAGCCGGAGGCGCAGACGAAGCCGGTCTTCATACCGTCCGCGCCGGGATAGCGGCCGAGCAGGCCGTTATGGGTGGGGATCACCCGATTGGCGAGCTTCAGCGCGCCGATGCCGTAAAGCTCCCCGTAGTCGGGGAATTGCAGGAAGAGCGCCCGGCCCAGCAGCGCCATGTCGCGCGCGGAGCTGACATGGGCGTCGTCATGCAGGCCGTTGGGATTGACGAAATGAGATTGCCGCATGCCCAGCTCGCGGGCGGCGGCGTTCATCTCCGCGGCGAAGGCCGACGTCGAGCCCGACACGCCTTCCGCGATCGTCACCGACACGTCATTGGCCGACTTGACCATGATCATCTTGAGGGCGTTGTCGAGCGTCACTTCGGAGCCCGGCAGGAAGCCCATTTTCGAAGGCGCCATGCGCGCGGCGCGATTGGAGACGACCAGCGGCGTGTCGAGCGACAGGCGCCCCTCGCGCACCGCCTTGAGCGCGACATAGACGGTCATCAGCTTGGTGAGCGAGGCGGGATGCCACGGGCGCGTGGCCTCTTCGGCGAGAAGGGCCTGCCCGCTGGCGACGTCGATGACGAGGGCGGGGGCGGCCTGCGCCGGCGCATGCGCGAGGCAGAGGCTGAGCGCCAGACCGGCGCCGGCGGCGCGGGCGGCGGTCAAATTCCCGAAAACCATGATCTCTCCGGCTGACGAGGCCTTGCGGCCCTTGCCTGTGGTAGCGCGTTCCCCTCGCCCGCGCAAAGCCCGAGGGCTTCGCCGGGCCGCCCGCCTTTGACGGCCCGGCGCGGCTTGTCTAGGCAGGACGTCAGGAAACACCCGGGCGAGACTGGCGGCGAAAAATGGCTGAATTCGATACGGACGTCCTCGTCGTCGGCGCCGGGCCCTGCGGCCTCATGCTCGCCAATGAATTGGGGCGGCGCGGCGTGCGCGCCCTTGTGGTGGATTCCAAATCCACCACCGCCGTCAATCCGCAGGCCAACGCCACCCAGGCCCGCACGATGGAGCATTACCGGCGCCTGGGCTTCGCCGACGAGGTGCGCCGGCTCGGCCTTCCCGTCGATTACCCCACCGACATCGCCTATTTCACGCGCTTCTGCACGCAGGAGATCGCGCGGTTCTCGCTGCCCGCCGCCAAGGACGCCACGCAGATCGTGCGCGGCCTGTCGGGCTCCTGGAGCGCGGCCGAACTGCCCCATCGCGTGTCGCAGAAATTCGTGGAGCCCGTGCTGCTGAAACATGCGCGCGCGCTGCCGGGAATCGAGGTGCGCTTCGACGCGCGGCTCGTGGGCTTTCGCGAGGGTCCCGATCATGTGGAGGCCGACGTCGATTCCGCGCAGGGCCTGCGCACGCTGCGCGCGCGCTATCTGGTGGGCGCGGACGGCGCGCGCTCCTTCGTGCGCCAGGCTTTCGGCTGGGGCTGGGTGGGCGACACGCGCACCGAGCGCGCCTTCATGGGCGGGCGCATGCTCGCCGTCTATGTGCGCGCGAAGGATTATTACAGGCTCTCGCCCAACAAGCCGGCGTGGATGTATGTCGCGTTCAATCCCACCCATCGCGCCTATATGGCGGCGGTGGACGGACGCGGCGAATTCGCCTTCCATGCGCAGCTCGCGCCCGGCGACGACGAGAGCCGCTACGGGCCACAGGACGGCGCGGCCTTCTTCCGCCACGCGAGCGGGCTCGACATGGACGTCGAGGTTCTGTCGATGAACGGCTGGACGGCGGGCCATGCGCTGGTCGCCGAACGCATGCATCATGGCCGCGTGGCGATCGGCGGCGACGCCGCGCATCTTTTCACGCCGGCGGGCGGCATGGGCTATAACACCGGCGTCGAGGACGCGGTGAATCTGGGCTGGAAACTGGCGGCCTGCGTGCGCGGAATCGCCGGGCCGAACCTGCTTGCCAGCTATGAGGCGGAGCGCTGGGCCGTGGCGCGGCGCAACACCGGCTTCGCCCGCGCGCTCGCCGATTCGCTGGGCAAGCTGCAGGCTCCCGCAAATGTGGAGGACGAGACGCCCGAAGGCGCGGCCGCGCGCGCGCAGGCGGGCGACTATTTCAACCGCCATGCGCGCGAGGAATTCAACATTCCCGGCTTCACGCTCGGCGCCCGCTACGACGGTTCGCCCGTGATCGTGAGCGACGGCGCCGCGCCCCCGCCCGACGGGCCGAACGTCTATCATCCCAGCGCCTGCCCGGGCGGACGGGCCCCGCATGTCTGGCTTGCGGACGGGCGCTCGCTCTACGATTCCTTCGGCTTCGAATGGACGCTGCTCGTCACGCGCGACAACGCGCAGGGCGCAGAGGCTTTCGCGGCGGCGGCGCGCGCGCGCGGCATGGAGCTGAAGGTCCTGCGCGAGACGGGCGCGGGCCTGCGCGATCTCTATGAGGCCGATCTCGCGCTCGTGCGGCCCGATCAGGTGGTGGCGTGGCGCGGGGCCGATGGCGCGGCCGCGCAGGCGGTCGTGGATCGCGCGCTCGGCTTTTAGCCTCAGCCTTCCGATTTCAGCGGCCGCGCGAGCAAGGCCTCCACGGCGTCGGACACGCTCATGCGCTCGGCCAGAATCGCGTCCACCGCCGCGCAGATCGGCATGTCCACGCCGCGCGCGCGCGCAAGCTCCACGAGCGCGGCGGCGGTGAAGGCGCCTTCGGCAAGCGCGCCCGGCGCCGGGGCGCCGCGGCCCAGCGCATGGCCCAGCGCGAAATTGCGCGATTGCAGCGAGCCGCAGGTGAGCACCAGATCGCCGAGGCCCGACAGGCCCATCAGCGTCTCCTCGCGCGCGCCCATGGCGCGGCCGAAGCGCCGCAGCTCCGCGAAGCCGCGCGCGATCAGCGCGGCCTGCGCGCTGGCGCCCAGCTCGCGCCCCGCCGCCGCGCCGCAGGCGATGGCGAGCACGTTCTTCGCCGCGCCGCCGATCTCCACGCCGCGCAGGTCGGTCGTGTGATAGAGGCGGAAGCTCGGCGTCGCCAGCGAGCCGCAGAAGGCGCGGGCGACCGCCTCGTCCTCGCTCGCCACGGTGACCGCGGTGGGCAGGCCCGCCGCCACGTCATGGGCGAAACTGGGGCCCGACAGGGCCGCCGCCACGCGGCCGGGCGCGGCCTGCGCGAGCGTCTCGCCCATCAGCAGATGCGTGCCGCGCTCCACGCCTTTCGCGCAAATGGCGATGGGCGCGTCCGCGCGCAGAACCGGCGCGAAGGCCTGCGCGACCGCGCGCAGCGATTGGGCGGGCGTGGCGAGCAGGATCGCATCGGCTTGCGCGAGGTCCTGGGCCTGCGCGGTGGGGCGCACGCGCTCATGCAGCGCGGCGCCGGGCAGGCGCCTTGCGTTGGCGCGCGTGCGCGCCATCTCGTCGGCATGGGCGGGGTCGCGCGTCCACAGAATCGCCTCGCGTCCGGCCCGCGCGGCGACATTGGCGAGCGCCGTGCCCCAGGCGCCTGCGCCGATCACGCCGATGCGGCCATAGATCCTTGCGTCCGACATGTCCGGCTTATCCTCCGCCGCGCGCGTTCAGGGGCAGGCGCTCCGGCTGAAGCCGCAGATTCGCCTGCCGCTCCCGAAGATAGTCGAATTCGCGCAGGAAGGCTGCGACGACCTCGGCGCTTTCGAGGACCAGCACGTCGTTCTCCTGACGCGAGCCGCCCGCGACCGTGAAATTGCTCGATCCCGTGCGCAGCGCCCGCCGGTCGATCTGGTAGGATTTGAGGTGCATCAGGTCAGGCGCGGTCTTCACGCGCGCCTCGACGCCGGGCGCGCGCAGAAGCGAAGCCAGAGCCGCCGTCGCAGGCCCGCCCGTGAGCGTCGGCTGGTCGGGATCGAGATAGAGGCGGATTTTCACGCCGCGCCGCGCGGCCGCTTCAAGCGCCGCGATCAGGCGCCGGTCGCTCAGCGCATAGGCCGCCATGTCGAGGCTTTCGCGCGCCTGTCCGATCAGCGCCTCGTCGACGGCGCGCAGATCCGCGCGCGCCCCATAGAAAAGGCGCACGCCGGCGATGGCGCGCTCGCCGTCCAGCGGACCGCGCGCCTGCGAGGGGACATAGCTCACGCAAAAGGCGACGAGCAGCGCGCGCAGGAGCGGGCGAGGCGCTTTTCGCGCGCTCCTGACGGGCGTTTGAGGGCGCGCGCTTCGCGCGCTCATGCCTTGCCGTTGAGGGCGCGCTCGGCGTCGGGGTCGAGCGGCCAGCGCGGCCGGGGGGCGAAGGCGAAATCGTCCACGAGGCCGAGGCGCAGACGTTCGATGCCCGTCCACGCGATCATCGCGCCATTGTCGGTGCATAGGGCGGGCGAGGGCGTCACCAGTTTCAGGCCCGCCGCCTGCGCGAGCCGTTGCAGGCCGCGGCGAATGGACTCGTTGGCGGCGACGCCGCCGGCGACGACGAGCGCTTCGGGCGCGCCCACTTTCTCGCGGAAGGCTTTCAGCGCCGCGCGCGTGCGGTCGGCGATCACGTCCACGACAGCCGCCTGAAAGGACGCGCAGAGGTCGGCGACGTCGGTCTGGGTGAGCGGGCCGGCGCGCTCCACGGTGAGGCGCACCGCCGTCTTCAGGCCCGAGAGCGAGAAATCCGCATTCGGCCGGCCCAGCATGGGGCGGGGCAAAGCGAAGCGCTGGGGATCGCCCGTCAGCGCCTTGCGCTCCACATGCGGGCCGCCGGGATAGGGCAGGCCGAGCAGCTTGCCCACCTTGTCGAACGCCTCGCCCACCGCGTCGTCGATGGTCGTGCCGAGGCGAAGGTGATCGCCCACGCCCTTCACCGCGATCAATTGCGTGTGCCCGCCGGAGACGAGCAGCAGCAGATAGTGAAAGCGCACATTGTCCGTCATGCGGGCGGTGAGCGCATGGGCTTCGAGATGGTTCACGGCGATGAAGGGCTTGCCGGTCGCCAGCGCCACCGTCTTGCCCATCGTCAGGCCGATCATCACGCCGCCGATGAGGCCGGGGCCGGCGGCGGCGGCGATGGCGTCGAGGTCGCCATAGCGCAGGCCGGCGCCGGTGACCGCGCGGTCCATCAGGACGTCGAGATGCTCCACATGGGCGCGGGCCGCGAGTTCGGGCACGACGCCCCCGAAGGGCGCGTGTTCGGCCGTCTGGCTGTAGATCTCATTGGAGAGGATCAAGCCTCCGCCGCTGGCCTTCAGCTCCACGACGGCGGCCGCCGTCTCGTCGCAGGTGGTTTCGAGTCCCAAAACGCGCATGAGGGTTTCTAGTCTTTCTCACGCCGGGGCGAAACCCTATAGTCGCGCCCGCAAGGGCGGGACGGCGATGCGCAGCGCGAGGCGACGGACGACGCATGACGGCTACTCATGACGACGACGCATAAGATGGCGAGGGCTTGCGCGCGCCGGGGCGCCCCGGCGCCCGTCAGGGCGTTGTGATGCGCGTGCTGGTCGTGCGTCCGGCCGAAGCGGGCGCGCGCACGGCGCGTCGGCTCGCCGCCCTCGGACATGACGCGGTCCTCGCCCCCCTGCTCACCTATGAGGAGACGGGAAACCCCTGTCCCGACGGCGTTTTCGACATTCTCGTCGCCACGAGCGCACAAGCTTTCGCGCCAAGTTTTTCGCCAAGTTTCGCGCCAAGCTCCGCGCGAACTTCGGCGCAAGGTTTCGTCCCCGCGCTGCGGGCCGCCCCGCTTTACGTCGTGGGCGCGCGCACGGCGCAGGCGGCGCAGCGCGCCGGCTTTCCCGCCCCCGTCCGCGCGGCGGGCGACGCGGCGGGTCTCGCGCAGGATCTTGCGCAGGATCTGGCGCGCCGCTTCCCGCAGGGCGTCGCGGGCCTGCGCGCCCTTTATCTGGCCGGGGTCGAGCGCAAGCCGCATCTGGAGGCGGCCCTGCGCGCCATGGGCGTCGCGCTTGCGGTCTGGGAGGTTTACGCCGCCCGTCCCGCCGCGGCCCTGCCGCCCGAGGTCGTCGAAGCGCTCGCCGGCGGGCGGCTTGAGGCGGCGCTGCATTTCTCACGGCGCAGCGCGCAGATCTTTTGCGCCCTCGTCGCGGCGGCCGGGCTGGAGGCGGCGGCGCGCGGGCTGCGCCATGTCGCGATTTCGGCGGATGCGGCCCAGGGCCTGCGCGCGCTGGCGCCGGCCGACCTGCAGGCGCCGGCCGTCCCCGAAGAGGCGGCCATGCTCGATCTGCTGCGCGCGCCCTGAGGCTTGCGTTTGGCGCCGTTCCCCCCATGATGCGCGTTCGCCGGAGAGCGAATTGCGGCCCGCGCGCCGTCGAACGAGGGAGGCACGACATGTTCAGCTTGCAGGGGTGTGGACCGCAGTCTTTGGGATCGCGCTTCTGGAAGCCCTGGGGACTGGCCCTGGCCGCGGGCGCGGCGCTTTCCTTCGCGGCCGCCGGATCGGCCCGCGCGGACGAGGCCGCCTTCTTCAAGGGCAAGACGGTCCGCATGGTCGTGGGGTTCAGCCCCGGCGGCGGCTATGACGCCTATGCGCGCATGATGGCGCCTTATCTGAGCCAGCGCCTCGGCGCGACCGTGGTGGTCGAGAACCAGCCCGGCGCGGGCAGCCTCACCGCGATGAACGCGCTCAACGCCGCCGAGCCCGACGGGCTGCGCATGATGCTCGCCAATGGCACGGCCGCAGGCCTCGCGCAGATCATGGACAATCCCGGCGCGCGGTTCGATCTCAATCTCATGGGCCATCTGGGCACGGTCAGCGCGTCGCCCTGGGTCTGGCTGGTGCACAAGGATTTCGAGCTGAAGACGCCCGCCGATTTCCTGAAGGCGGGCCGCGAGATCGTCTGGTCGGCCACGGGCCCCATCGACGGCCTGTCGGACGGCGCGCAGGTGACCTGCGAAGTGCTGCGCATCAAATGCCGCGTGGTGATGGGCTACAAGGGCTCCAACGACGCCGCGCTCGCCGTGACGCGGCGCGAAATGGACGCCGTCTTCGTGTCCGACACCTCCGCAAACAATTACGTGCGCGCCAGCGACCTGCATGCGGTCGCCAGCATGTCCCGCCAGCGTTCGCGCTTCTTCCCCAACGTGCCCACGATCTATGAGGCGGCGAAACTCACGCCTGAAAACGAATGGCTGATGGATTTCCATGGCACCGTGCAGGATCTCGGGCGCATCCTGATCACGCCGCCGAAGATTCCGCAGGCGCGCATGGAGCATCTGCGCGCGATGGTGAAAGACACGCTCGCCGATCCCAAGCTGCGCGAGGAAGGCGAGCGTTCGCAGCGCTACATCGATTATATCGACGCCGAGGCCACCATGAAGGGGGTGCGCCGCGCGATCACCGACATCACGCCGGAGCAGAAGAAGCGCGTGCAGGCGATTCTCACGCCCAAGTGAGGCCGCCCGGCTGAGCGCGTTCGGGCGCCCGACGCGCCCGAATCAATGCTAAACGTCCCTTCATGACGACGCGCGCCCGCCAGCAGGACCTGCTCGACGCGTCGGCGGCGGATCTCGTCGCCGACGTGCTGGTCCCGGTCGCCGTCGACATCGCCTATTCCTATCGCGTGCCGCCCGGCCTGTCCCTCGCGCCCGGCGATTTCGTCGAGGCGCCGCTGGGCCAGCGCGAGGCGACCGGCGTCGTGTGGGACGTGCGGCCCGCGTCAGGCGGCTCCAATCTCAAGACCATCCTGAAAAAGCGCGACCTGCCGCCGATGCGCGCGGGCCTGCGCGATTTCATCGATTGGGTCGCGCGCTGGACGCTGAGCCCGCGCGGCATGGTGCTGCGCATGGCGATTCGCGCGCCGGATGCGGCGGGGCCGGAGCCGGCGCGCGTGGGCGTGCGGCTGACGGAGGCGGGCGGAGGCGCCGACTTGCGCATGACGCCGGCGCGCGCGCGCGCGCTCGCCGCCGCACGCGGCGGCTTGAGCCAGGCCAAAAGCGCGCTCGCCGAAGCCGCCGGCTGTTCCGTGGGCGTCATCGACGGGCTGATCGACGAAGGCGCGCTCGAGACCGTCGCCCTGCCGCCGGCGCCCGTCGCGCTGGAGCCCGATCTGGCCTTCGCGCGGCCCCGTTTCGAGCCCGACCAGCAGGCGGCCGCCGACGCGCTGGCGGCGCGCGTCGGCGCGAAGGCCTTCTCATGCACGCTGCTGGAGGGCGTGACGGGATCGGGCAAGACGGAAGTGTACTTCGAGGCCGTGGCGGCGGCGCTGGCGCAGGGCCGGCAGGCGCTCATCCTCGTGCCGGAGATCGCGCTCACCGCGCAATTTCTCGATCGCTTCGCGCAGCGTTTCGGCGTGCGGCCGAGCGAATGGCATTCGGGCGTCACGCCGCGTCGTCGCGCGCGGCTTTGGGCTGCGGCCGCGTCCGGTCAGGCGCGCGTGGTGGCTGGCGCGCGTTCGGCGCTGTTCCTGCCCTTCGCCGATCTCGGCCTCATCGTCGTCGACGAGGAGCATGAAGGCGCCTACAAGCAGGAAGACGGCGTGTCCTATAACGCGCGCGACATGGCGGTCGTGCGCGCCCGCCTCGAAGGCGGCGCCTGCGTGCTCGCCTCCGCCACGCCCTCCATCGAAACGCGCGTGAACGCGGCGATGGGCCGCTACGGCCATGTGCGGCTGGACAATCGCTACGGCGGGCGCAGCTTGCCCGATCTCGCCGCCATCGACATGCGCGCGGGCGCGCCCCCGCGCGGGCGGTGGATTTCGCCGCGACTGGCCGCAAGCATGGCGCAGACGCTGGCGCGCGGCGAACAGGCGCTGCTCTATCTCAATCGGCGCGGCTATGCGCCGCTCACCTTGTGCCGCTCCTGCGGGCATCGCTTCCAATGCGAGCACTGCACCGCCTGGCTCGTGGAGCACCGCTTCCGCCGCGCGCTCGTGTGCCATCATTGCGGCCATGTGGAGCGCCGGCCCGACCAATGTCCGCAATGCGAGGGCGCGGACACGCTGACCGCCTGCGGGCCGGGCGTCGAGCGGCTCGCCGACGAGGCCGCGCAGCTCTTTCCCGACAAGCGCATCCTCACGCTCTCGTCGGATTTTCCCGGCGGGACGGAGCGGTTGAAGAAAGAGCTGGAGGACGTCGCCGCCGGCGCGTTCGACGTGGTGATCGGCACGCAGCTCGTCGCCAAGGGCCATAATTTTCCCCAGCTCACCCTCGTGGGCGTGGTGGACGCCGACGTCGGCCTTGCGAGCGGCGATCCGCGGGCGGCCGAGCGCACGTTCCAGATGCTCCAGCAGGTGACGGGCCGCGCAGGGCGCGGCGACCGGCCGGGCGCAGGGCTCGTGCAGACCTATCAGCCCGACCATCCGGTGATCCGCGCCCTCATCTCCGGCGACAGCGAGCGGTTTTATGCGGAAGAGACCGAGCAGCGCGCCCGCGCGGGCCTGCCCCCTTTCGGCCGCCTCGCCGCGCTCATCGTCTCGGGCAAGGACCGCGCCTCGGCGGAGGGCCATGCGCGCGCCCTCGTGCGCGCCGCCCACGCTCTGGCGCCCAGCGAACGCTGGCGGCTCACGCCCGCCGGCCATCTGCCGCAGGACGGCGACCTGACGATTCTGGGGCCCGCCGAGGCGCCCATCGCCGTGGTGCGCGGGCGCCATCGCTTCCGCCTTCTGGTGCGCGCGCCCCGATCGGCGGACCTGCAGGCGTTCCTGCGCGCGACGCTGGCCGCCGGCCCGCCGGAGCGCGGGGGCGTGAGCGTCGACGTCGACGTGGATCCGATGAGCTTCCTGTAAGGCTCAGCCCGCGGCGGCCGAGCCCATGGGGCGGGCCGGGGCGGCGCCGGCGGGATCGGGATAGAGCACGGGCGCGGCCTGAATAGCATAGCGCTGGCGCTCGGTGCGCAGCTCCCAATGGTTCCAGGTCGCGTTCAGCTCGGCCAGCTCGCGCTCAAGCTCGGCGCGGGACGGGCTGACGGCCAGGACGATCACCTCGGGCGCATATTGCACGAGCGCCCACATGCGCCGGGGCGAGCGGGCGGGCGAGCGGGCGGACTTGTCGGAGGGCGCGCTTGCCGGCGCGTTTCCTGCCGGCGCTTTCCCTGCGGAAGCTCCGGGGAGGGCGCCGTCGCCCGCGCCAGCCTGCGCAGGGCCGGTTGCGCGGCGGCCGGGCAGCAGGAGCGAGAGGACCGCCGCCCCCATGAGAAGGAAGCTCGCCTTCTTGCCGATTTCACCGCTCATGGATCACCATTTCAGGACCGTCGCCGCGTTGGGGCCAGTCTAACGCCAAATTGGGTAACCGCGCCAGCAAAGGGGAACCAATTCCCGCGACCTGCGTTGTTTCCGCCACGCCGGCGCGGCCTGGCTGACGCTCCAGCGGGGCCGACGGCGACGAAAGCGGTAATCGCGCAAGGCGCTGCAGGACTTGCTCCGGGCTGGGCCATATGTTAGTCGGACCTCGCCTTCGGGGCGGGGAGGCGCTTGCGCGCTTTTCTGGCCCGTTTCCAGACTTAAAACAGCCCCCGGCGGCTGCGGCCCAGGCTGCGGATCGCGCTGCGGGCGCCCGTGTTCCCGACGCCGCAGAGGCCCGACCTTGGCTCAAGAGGAAACCATCGTATCAGGCATGGCCGGGCGCTACGCGCAGGCCCTGTTCGCCCTCGCGCAGGAGCGCGGCGCGCTCGATCAGGTGGCGAAGGATCTCGCCGCCTTCGACGCGATGATCGCCGAAAGCGCCGATCTGGCCCGCCTCGTGCGCAGCCCCGTCTTCTCCGCCGAGGAGCAGACGCGCGCGCTGGGCGCCGTGCTCGCCAAGGCCGGTATCGCCGGTCTGGCCGCCAATTTCCTGAAGCTCGTCGCCGGCAAGCGCCGTCTGTTCGCCGCGCAGGACATGATTCGCGGCTTCAACGCCCTTCTCGACGTCGCCCGCGGCGTCGCCCGCGCCGACGTGACGGTCGCCGAACCGCTCGCCGACGCGCATCTCAACGCGCTGCGGGAGGCCCTCAAGGAGGTCTCCGGCGGCCGTTCCGTGGACGTGAACGTGAAGGTCGATCCGTCGATCATCGGCGGTCTCGTCGTGAAGCTGGGGTCGCGCATGGTCGACGGCTCGCTGCGCACCAAGCTCAATTCAATTCGCACTCGTATGAAAGAGGTCGGCTGATGGATATCCGCGCCGCTGAAATTTCCGCGATCCTCAAGAACGAGATCGCCAACTTCGGCAACGAAGCCGAAGTCACCGAAGTCGGGCAGGTCCTGTCCGTCGGCGACGGCATCGCCCGCGTCTATGGGCTCGACAACGTCCAGGCGGGCGAGATGGTCGAGTTCGAGAACGGCGTGCGCGGCATGGCCCTGAACCTCGAACAGGACAATGTCGGCGTCGTGATCTTCGGCTCCGACCGCGAGATCAAGGAAAGCCAGACCGTCAAGCGCACCGGCGCCATCGTGGACGTGCCGGTCGGCAAGGGCCTGCTCGGCCGCGTCGTCGACGCGCTCGGCAATCCCATCGACGGCAAGGGCCCGATCAAGGCCGACAAGCGCTCGCGCGTCGACGTGAAGGCGCCCGGCATCATTCCGCGCAAGTCCGTGCATGAGCCCATGGCGACGGGCCTCAAGTCCGTCGACGCGCTCATCCCGATCGGCCGCGGCCAGCGCGAGCTGATCATCGGCGACCGCCAGAC
>CAIXDD010000047.1 GCA_903918155.1 uncultured Hyphomicrobiales bacterium | reverse complement strand
GTCCGCGTTTTCTTTCGCGCTGTCGTCGTCGCTTGCGACGGACGCTGGCGCGCAGGCTCAGGACTCCGCGCTCGCGCGCCCCTTGCTCGACCCCGCGCAGGAATCGTCCGCGCCTGTCGCCGTTGAGGCGACGACGCCGGACAAATCGCAAGATTCTGTGCAAGAATCCGCGCAAGGCTCCGCACAAGTTTCAGCGCCGCAGTCCGCGCAAGCATCTTCGCAAGGTTCGTCGCAAGCGCTTTCACAAGCATCTTCGCAAGACTCGTCTTCGCCCGCATCGTCGCCGCTTGCTTCCGCCGTGCGCGAGGCGCTGGACGCGCGCGCCCGCGCGCCCGTGCGCGCCTTGGCCGGGCAAACGCCCGCCGTCGGCGTGCGACGCGAGCGCGAGGCCGTCGCCGCCGTCTATGCGGCCCGCGCCTTCGAGCCGCTCTGGCTGCAGGCCGGCGCGCTCACGCCCGCCGCGAGCGCCGCGCTCGCGCGGCTGGCGCGCGCGCGCGAGGATGGGCTCGATCTCGCGCAACATGACCTTGCGCCGCTGGCGGGAGCGGATGCGGCGTCTTTCGCGGCCTTCGACGTCGCGCTCTCCCACGCCGTGGTCGCTTATGCGCGGCAGGCGAGCGGCGGGCGCATCGATCCGCGCAGCCTGTCGAAACTCATCACCTCCGCGCCTGACGTGGCGTCCGCCGCCGAGGCGTTGGCGCGGGTCGCAAGCGCCGGCTCCGCCGCAGGCGACGCGCTTGCGGGATTCAATCCTTCGCATGCGGGCTATCGCGCGTTGCGCGAGCGGCTCGCCGAAGTGCGCGGCAAGAATCCTGCGCCTGAGGCGGCGTCGATCGCGCCGGGGCCTGTGGTGAAAGTGGGCATGAGCGATCCGCGCGTGCCGCTGGTGCGCGCGCGTTTCGGGCTCGACGTCGGGGCGGAGGCCAAGAGCGACGCGCTCGTGTACGACACGCGCGTGGCCAGCCGCGTGGCCGAATTCCAGCGCGCGCGCGGCCTGCCGAGCGACGGCGCGCTGAACGCGCGCACCGTCACCGCGCTTGCGCAGCGCGATTCCCTTCGCCTAGAGGCGGAGATTCTTGCGAATATGGAGCGCTGGCGCTGGCTTCCGCGCGAGCTGGGCGCGTTGCGCGTGGAAGTGAACGTGCCCGATTTCCAATTGCGCGTGGTGCGCGACGGAAACGTGGTGCATAGCGCGCGCGTGATCGTGGGCAGGCCTGATACGCAGACGCCGATTTTCTCCGACATGATGGAATATGCGGTCGTCAATCCTTATTGGAACGTGCCGCCGTCCATCATCCGCAAGGAAATGCTGCCCGCCCAGCAAAAGGACCCCGCCTATTTCAGCAAGAAGGGCTATGAAGTGGCGCAGCGCGGCTCGCAGATCTCCGTCCGCCAGCCGCCGGGCGAGCGCAATGCGCTCGGCCATATCAAGTTCATGTTCCCCAACGACCATGCGGTTTATCTGCACGACACGCCCACGCGCGGGCTGTTCGCCAATGGGCGTCGCGCCTTCAGCCATGGCTGCGTGCGCGTCGACCAGCCTTTCGCGCTCGCCGAAGCCCTGCTGCCGGAGGAATGGGGAGAGGAGCGTCTGCGCAAGATGATCGGACGTTCCGAGCGCACCTTGCGCCTTCCCGCCCATGTGCCGGTGCATTTGCAATATTTCACGCTGTTCGTGGACGAGCAGGGCGCCTTGCAGGAGCGCGAGGATATTTACGGCCATTCCCGCAAGGTTCAGCTCGCGCTCGGCCTGCAGGGCTGACGCGGCGAATAAAGGCCGCGCCGACGCCCCGTCCTTACCAGACCTTAACCCTTATGACCCATGACTAGGCGGAGGCGCCGCCTGGCGATGAGCGCAGGCGGCTTCGTTCGGTTTGCGCTCCTGTCGCGGGCGCGGGTTGAAGGGTTCTGCGTTTGCGTGATTTGCGTTCCGGCTTCGGCCTGCCCCGCCCGGCGTCTTGCGTCGCCGTCAGCCTGTTGGGCCTTGGGCTCGCCTGCATCCTTCCCAGCTCCACGCAGACGGCCATCGCCAATGGCGATACGCGCGTCCTGAGCCTGCATCACGCCCATACCGGCGAGCAGATCTCCATCGCCTTCCGCGTCAACGGATCCTACGATTCCGCCGCTCTGGCGAAACTCAACTGGTTCCTGCGCGACTGGCGCAACGACGCCTCCACGAAAATGGATCCGCGCCTGTTCGACGTGATCTGGGAGGCGCAGCGCGGCGCAGGCTCCAGCGCGCCGCTGCGCGTGATGTCGGCCTATCGTTCGCCTGAAACCAATTCCATGTTGCGCCGGCGCTCGCGCGCGGTCGCGGAATTTTCGCAGCACACGCGCGGCAAGGCGATGGACCTGCATATTCCCGACGCGCCTCTCGCGCGCGTGCGCGAAGCGGCCATGCGCATGCAGCGCGGCGGCGTGGGCTATTATCCCGCCAATGGCTTCGTGCATCTCGACGTGGGCGGCGTGCGCGCCTGGCCGCGCATGAGCTACGATCAGCTCGCGCGCCTGTTCCCCGACGGCAAGACGGTGCATCTGCCCACCAATGGCCAGCCGCTCGCCCGCTATGAAGACGCGCGCGCCGAAATCGCCGCGCGGGGCGATTACGCGATGCCCAGCGTCGCGCAGGTTCAGTCGAAGGGCTTTTTCGCGTCGCTGTTCGGTTGGGGCGAGGATGAGGACGAGGGTTCCTCCGCGCCGGTTCGCGGCCGCGCCGCGCCGGTTCAGACCGCCGCCTACGCCGCCGGCGAGGATTCCGCCGCCGCCTTCTTCCGCGCCGACGCCGCAGGCTGGAACGCCGCGCGCCGCGCGCCCGCGACCGCGCCCGCTCGCGCGCCTGCGCCCGTGCTCGCCGGCC
>CAIXDD010000046.1 GCA_903918155.1 uncultured Hyphomicrobiales bacterium | reverse complement strand
CACGGCCTTGCTTGCGGCAGGCTTGCTCGCGGCAGGCTTGGCCGCGGCAGGCTTCACGGCGGCAGGCGCGCTCGCGGCAGGTTTGGTCGCTGCGGGCTTGGCTGCGACGGGCTTGGCTGCGACGGGCTGGGCAGGCTTGGTCGCGGCGGGCGCCTCGACGGCCTTGGCCGGCTTGCTCGCGACAGGCTTGGTCGCAACAGGCTTGCTGACGGGCTTGCCCTTGGCTTCGACCTTGGCCGGGGACTTGGCCGGGGACTTGGCTTCGACCTTGGCCGGAGACTTGGTCTCGACCTTCGGCTGAGCCTTGGCGGGCGCGCCGCTCTTGGTCGGAGAAGCTTTGGCTGGAGAGGCCTTGGCCGCAGGGGCCTTGGCGGGAGCTTTCGCGGCGTCTGACTTGCTGGGCGTTTTTGCGGTCACTGGGTTCTTGCTGACTGAGATGGGTGTTTTCGTGGAATTCGCCGGCTTGGCTGCCGGCTTGGCTGCCGGCTTGCTCGCCGATTTGGCCGCCGGCTTGGCTGCGGGCTTGCTCGCGGCGGCCTTGGTCGCGGGAGCCTTGCTCGCGGCGGCTTTGGCGGGCGCCGTGGATTTCGCGGCCGGCTTCGCAGCAGCCTTGGACACGGGAGCCTTCGAGACAGCAGCCTTGGGCGCAGCGGCCTTCGAAGCCGACGCCTTTGAGACGGGAGCCTTGGAAGCCGGCGCCTTTGAGGCGGGTGCCTTGGAGGCAGGGGCTTTGGACGCAGGCGCTTTGGAAGTCGCGGATTTGACGGCGGATTTCGAGTTGTCGGCGGCGGCGCGCGCAAGCCCAGCCTTCCCGGCCTGCGGCTTGGCGACCTGCGGCTTGGCGACCTGCGGCTTGGCGACCTGCGTCTTGGCGACCTGCGTCTTGGCGGCCTGTGTCTTGCCTATCTGCGTCTTGGCGCCCCGGGAGGACCCGGCGCCAGGGGAACGGGCGTTCTTCTTCGGCGCTGACATACTCGGCACTCCTTTCGCCTCGCCGCTCGGACGAGGACTCTCGAGCGCCTTGGCGCCCGCCCGGGGCGTGACCGTCACGGTCGACCCCTGCCGCTGCGCCAGCTTTCCCGCTCCGACGGCGCACGGGCGCAGCGGAGCTGGACATTTGCCGGGTCGAAGGCCCGTCTGGCGCTCCGGCGCCTAAAAAAACGGCCCCGGATGTCCGGAGCGACGCGGAGCGAACTGGCCGGCGTTAGCGACTATTAAAAAATTGTATAGCACGAAAACGGGCCCGAATCAAAAGATTCGGCCCGCTTCGGGCCAACGCCCACGCTCAAAGGTTAACGCGCGGCTGCGCCCGCCCGTCGAATGCTCGGCGAAGTCCGGCTCACGGGCGCGGCTCCTCGGCCCGCAGGCCGCCAAGCCCGGGCCGACAGGCTAGACCATATATTGCCCGCCGTTCGCAGCCAGGGTCGAGCCGGTGATGAAGCCGGCGTCGTCGCCCGCCAAAAAGAGCACGCAGCGCGCGATCTCCTCCGGCTCGCCGAGCCGGCCGACCGGGATCAGCGGCAGAATGCGCTTCTCCAGCACGTCGGCGGGAATGGCGCGCACCATTTCCGTGCCGATATAGCCCGGCGCGATGGCGTTCACGGTCACGTCCTTGCTGGCGTTCTCCTGCGCAAGCGCTTTCACGAAGCCGATCTCGCCCGCCTTGGCCGCCGAATAATTGGCCTGCCCCGCCTGGCCTTTCTGTCCGTTGATGGACGAGATGCAAATGATGCGGCCGAAATTGCGGTTGCGCATGCCCTCGACGACAGGGCGGCACATGTTGAAGAGCGAATTCAGGTTGGTGTTGATGACTGCGTTCCACTGGTCGGGCGTCATCTTGTGGAAGAAGCCGTCGCGGGTGATGCCCGCATTGTTCACGAGCACGTCGACGGGGCCAAGTTCGGCCTCCACGCGCGCGAGCCCGTCCGCGCAGGCCTCGAAATTCGACACGTCCCATTTGTAAACGGGGATGCCGGTCTGCGCCTTGAACGTCTGCGCCGCCTCGTCATTGCCGGCGTAATTCGCGGCGACCTTATAGCCCGCCGCCTGCAAAGTTTTCGAAATCGCAGCGCCGATGCCGCGCGTGCCTCCAGTTACGACCGCAATTCTCGCCATGGATCCCTCCCTGAAACCTTTGGACAGCGCGGCGAGATTCCTCGCTCGCGCTCATGCATGCGCCGCGCTCAGCGTTCGACGCACAGCGCGATGCCCATGCCGCCGCCGATGCACAGCGTGGCGAGGCCCTTCTTCGCGTCGCGCCGCTGCATTTCGAACAGGAGCGTGTTGAAGACGCGCGCGCCCGAGGCGCCGATCGGATGGCCGATGGCGATGGCGCCGCCGTTGACGTTCACGATGGACGGATCCCAGCCCATGTCCTTGTTGACGGCGATGGCCTGCGCGGCGAAAGCCTCGTTCGCCTCCACGAGGTCGAGGTCTTTCACCTTCCAGCCGGCCTTCTCCAGCGCCTTGCGCGAGGCGGGGATCGGCCCCGAGCCCATGACGGCGGGATCGACGCCGGCGGTCGCCCAGGAGGCGATGCGCGCCAGCGGCGTGAGGCCGCGCTTGCTGGCCTCCGCAGCCGTCATCAGGACCACGGCGGCCGCGCCGTCGTTGATGCCCGACGCATTGGCGGCGGTCACCGAGCCTTCCTTGTTGAAGGCCGGCTTGAGCTTCTGCATGCTCTCCAGCGTCGCGCCGTGGCGGATATATTCGTCCTGATCCACGACCACGTCGCCCTTGCGGGTCTGCACCGTGAAGGGAATGATCTCGTCGCAGAACTTGCCGGCCTTCTGCGCGGCCTCGGCCTTGTTCTGCGAAGCGAGCGCGAAGCGGTCCTGCTCGTCGCGGCTGATCTGCCAGCGCGCGGCCACGTTCTCCGCCGTCACGCCCATGTGATAGCCGTGGAACGCGTCGAGCAGACCGTCGCGCAGCATGGAATCCATCATGCGCATGTCGCCCATTTTCGTGCCCGCGCGCATATGGGCGCAGTGCTGCGACATCGACATGGATTCCTGCCCGCCCGCCACGATGACGGAGGCGTCGCCATTGGCGATCTGCTGCATGCCCAGCGCGACGGCGCGCAGGCCCGAGCCGCAAAGCTGATTGAGGTTCCAGGCGGTCTTTTCCTGCGGAACGCCGGCCTTCATCGCCGCCTGACGCGCCGGATTCTGGCCCTGGCCCGCAGCCAGGATCTGGCCGAGGATCACCTCGTCCACCTCCGCGGGGTCCACTTTCGCGCGTTCGAGCGAGGCCTTCACCGCAGCCGCGCCCAGCTCATGGGCGGGCGTGTTGGCGAAGGCGCCGTTGAAAGACCCAACCGCCGTGCGCGCCGCGCCGACGACGACAATATCGCTCGCCATGCCTGTCTCTCCTGCTTTGCGTTTCCGCCCGCGCCTTGGCGCATGAGCCGCCTCGCCCGCCTGCCGCAGACGACGATCCTCAAGAGTTGAAGCATTCGCCCGCATGGCCGGTCAAGCGCCCGAAAGCGCTGCGGCATGGTCAATTCGTCGAGGTCCTACCGCTTCTGCGGCACAGCTTGCTTGCACTGCACAAAATTGTTCCCCATGCGATCAAAACGGCTTATCGTTCTGGCGCGCGAGGGGGCGCGAGCGCGGGGCGCGACGGAATGACCACGGAAAAGAAGCCGATCACGATCAAGAAATACGCAAACCGGCGGCTTTATAACACGGGCTCAAGCGCCTATGTCACGCTTGAGGATCTCGGCAAGATGGTGAAGGACGGCGACGATTTCGTCGTCATCGACGCCAAGACCAACGAGGACATCACCCGCTCCGTTCTGGCGCAGATCATCTTCGAGCAGGAAGCCAAGGACGGGCAGAGCATGTTGCCCATCGCCTTCCTGCGCCAGCTCATTCGCTTCTATGGCGACAGCATGCAGATGATCGTGCCGAGCTTCCTTGAAATGTCGCTGTCGCGATTCACCGACGAACAGGCGAAAATGCGCGACCAGTTTCAGTCCGCCTTCGGCGCCGGCGCCATTCCCGGCAATCCGATGTTCGAAGCGCTTGAGGAGCAGACGCGCAACAATCTCGCCTTGTTCTCGCAGGCGATGAGCGTGTTCAATCCGTTCATGCAGGGCATGGGCCCGGGCGCGCCGGGGCAGGGCGGCGAGGCCAAGCCGGCCGCCGCATCGGCCGAGACGCCGGCGGCGGGCTCCGATCTCGACGACCTCAACCAGCAGAACGCCGACATGCAGCGCAAGCTCGAAGGGCTCGCGCGCAAGCCGTGAGCAAGCCGTGAGCCTCTGCGTCGGGCCCGATCCGCGCTCAGCCGGGTTTGCGCGGCGTGGGCCGCCAGTTCGGCGGCGCCATTTCGAATCCTGAAAACGTGAAGCCCGGCGCGACCGTGCAGCCCACAAGCGTCCATTCGCCAAGACTCGTCGCCGTCTGCCACCAGCCGGCGGGCACGACGATCTGCGGGCGTTGGCCCGCGCGCAGCACCGGGCCCAGACGGGCGGCGGTCGCGTCGTGGCCGTTCTCCGACATGGTGAGCGAAAGCGGCGCGCCGGCGTAATAATGCCAGACCTCCGTGGCGTCGCAGCGATGCCAGGCGGAGACGTCGCCCACGTCCAGCAGGAAATAGATGAGCGTGGAGAGCGCGCGGCCGTCGGCGTCGACGCGGGGGTCGCGAAACGTCTCGCGGAAATGGCCGCCTTCGGGATGGGGCTTCAAATCCAGCATGCGGATGACGTCCGCCGCGCTTTGCTCGCCAAGGGGAAGGGTGGAGCCCATGCGTCGCTCTCCTGTGTCGCGGCGGCCGCGGATGAATGATCGCGCGCGTTCAGGCGCGGTTCTTGAGTTCGCGCAAATGGGCGAACACGTCGGCGGGGTCCGCGTCCGGCATGGCGAGCGCGGCGCGCAGGCCTGGATCGTCGACGCGCAGGAACGGATTGGTCGCAAGCTCGAGGCCGATGGTGGTCGGCAGCGTCGGTTCGCCGCGCGCGCGCATATGCGCGACCTCGCCCATGCGCGTCTTCAGGGCGGGATTGGCGGGATCGACGCTGAGCGCGAAACGGCCGTTGGCCTGCGTATATTCGTGCCCGCACCAGACGCGCGTCTCCGGCGGCAGCGCGGCGAGCTTGCGCAGCGAGGCCCAGAGCACCTGCGCGGGCGCTTCGAAGGCGCGCCCGCAGCCCATGGCGAAGAGCGTGTCGCCGGCGAAGAGCAAAGCCTCCTCGGGCGCGTGATAGACCACATGGCCCGACGTGTGGCCGGGGGTCTCGATCACGTCGAGCGCGATCGCGCCCACGCGCACGCGCTCGCCTTCGCGCACGTAAAGGTCCGCGCCTTCGATGCGCGCCTTGTCGGCGAGCGGGGCGACTACGCGCACGCCGGGACAGGCCGCGCGCAGCTGCGCGACGCCGCCGATGTGGTCCTTGTGGTGGTGGGTGACGAGAATGTCCGTCAGGCGCCAGCCGGTCTGGTCCAGCGCGCGCAGGACGGGGTCGGCCTCCGGCGCGTCGATCGAGGCGGTGGCGCCCGTGGCGGGATCCTGCAGAAGCACGCCGTAATTGTCCTGCAGGCAGGGGAATTGGTGAATCTGCGCCGGCATCTGGCCTCCTCGTCTGGCGCGGGGACGCTACAAAAGCGCGGATGGCGGGTCAAACCCGCGGGGCGCGCATTGCCCGTAGGCGGACGAGGGGGATAAGCTCGCGCCATGGCCATCGACGTGATCGACCTGCGCAGTTTCTACGCCTCGCCTCTGGGCGAGAGCGCGCAGCGTTGCCTGGCGCGGGTTCTGGCCGAGCGCTGGACGTCCTGCGCGGGCCTGACGCTGCTGGGCATGGGCTATGCGTCGCCTTATCTGGGCGCGCTGCGCGAGAAAGCGGCTCAGGTGCAGGTCTTCATGCCCGCCGAACAGGGGGCGGAGCCCTGGCCGCCGGACGGCCCGAACGTCAGCGAGTTGGTGGACTCCTGCGCGCTGCCTTTGCCCGATTCCTCCATGGACCGCATTCTTGTGGTGCATGCGCTCGAGAACGTCAGCCATCCGCGCGACATGCTCGCGGAATTGTGGCGGGTGCTGGCGCCCAGCGGCCGCCTGATCCTGCTGGCGCCCAATCGCGCCGGCGTCTGGGCGCGGTTCGACCATACGCCGTTCGGACAGGGGGAGCCTTATTCGCGCAGCCAATTGCGCGGCCTCATGCGCGACGCCTTGTTCTCGCCGATCCATTGGGGCGAGGCGCTTTACGCGCCGCCCTCGGAGCGGCGGCTGGCGCTGCGCGTCGCCCCGCAGCTCGAACGCATCGGCCGCACGCTCTCCCTGCCGGGTTACGGCCTGCATGTGGTGGAGGCGACGAAACTGCTCTATCAGCCGGTCGCCTTCCGCCAGCCCGCCCGGCGCGCCATGCGCTCCTGGCAGCCTGCGCTCGCCGCGCCCGGCCGCGTCGGCGCGCCGCAGGGCTCTCCCCTGTCCCCAAGCCTCACGCCCGATTAAGGCCTTCGGCTTCGGGGGATCCGAAACTGTCCGCCAGAAACCGCGCGCCCAGCGCAAGCCCTTCGCCGTCGATGCCATGGCCCAGGCCCTGCGCCACATGGGTCTTGCACGCGCCGCCCGCCTCCGCGATGGCGCGCGCCGCCTCATGCAGGGCGGCGACGGGGATCACCTCGTCCTGGGAGCCATGGATGAGCATGATCGGCGGCCAGTCGGCGGCCGCGAGACCTTGTCTGGCCTCGCGCAGCCGCTCGGGGGCGACGAGCGCGCCGGAATAAGCCAGGATCGCCGCAGGCGGGCGCGCGCGGCGCAGGCCCACATGCAGCGCCATCATGGCGCCCTGACTGAAGCCTACGAGCGCGAGCGCGGACTCGTCGAGCCCGCGCGCCGCCAGTTCCGCGTCGAGAAAAGCGTCGATCACGGGCGCTGCGGCGCAGGCGCCGGTCCAGCGTTCGTGGGGATTGCGGTCGGTGAGCCTGAACCATTGCCGGCCAGAGGGCATGTATTCGCACGGCTCATGGGCGTCAGGCGCGAGAAAGGCCGTCCCGGGCAGGGCGCGCGACCATTGCGCGCCAAGGGAAATGAGGTCCTGGCCGTCCGCGCCGAAGCCGTGCAGGATCACGACGAGGCGGGCCGCCGCGCCCGCGCGCGGCTCAAGCCTCGGGCCGTCGAGCGAGGGGATCATGGGTCTCTCCTTCGGGCGCTGGATCGCGCCGCCCGAGCAGGGCCACGGCCTGCGCATGACGTCAAGATCCGCGCAGCCGCGCTCGGGCGCCGATTTCGCCCTCCCGCGACGCTCGCCCGCCGCGCGCCTTCGCCCTATGCTGACCCCATGAGCTCCGACCCTGCGCCCATCCTGCGTTTCGCCCCCTCTCCCAACGGCCATCTGCATGTGGGCCACGCCTTTTCGGCTCTGTTCAACGCCCGGCTCGCGCGCCGGCTGGGCGGGCGCCTTCTGCTGCGCATCGAAGACATCGATCCGCAGCGCACGCGCCCCGAATTCGTGGACGCGATTTTCGACGACCTGCGCTGGCTCGGCCTGTCCTGGGAGGAGCCCGTGCGCCGGCAGTCGGACCATTTCTCCGATTACGAACGCGCGCTCGAGCGCTTTGGCGAGGCGGGCCTCGTCTATCCCTGTTTCTGCACGCGCGCGCAGATCGCCGCCGCCGTCGCGGCCCGGCATGACTGGCCGCGCGATCCCGACGGCGCGCCGCTCTATCCGGGAACCTGCAAGCGCCTCTCCGAGCAGGAGCGCGCGCGCCGGCTGGATTCCGGCCTGCATGCGGCCTTGCGTCTCGACATGTCGGCGGCGCTCGCCCTGGCGCAGGATCGCATCGGCTGGTGCGAATATGGCGAGGGCGAGCAACCGCGCGACGTCACCGCCGAGCCGGCGCTTTGGGGCGACGTCGTGCTCGCGCGCAAGGACGTGCCGACGAGCTATCATCTGTCCGTTGTGGTGGACGACGCCTTGCAGGGCGTGAGCGACGTGGCGCGCGGCATGGATTTGTTCAGCGCCACGTCGCTGCATCGCCTGTTGCAGAATCTTCTGGACCTTCCCGCGCCGCGCTATCGCCACCATCGGCTGCTGGCGGACCCGCAGGGCAGGAAGCTCGCCAAGAGCGAAGGATCGCCGGCGCTGCGCGACCTGCGGGCGCAGGGCGTGAGCGCGGCGCGGCTGCGCGCCGATCTTGGATTCGCGGAGCCGGACTAGACGGCGCCGATCAGCGTTGCGCGAAGCGCTGCGAATTGGGCGCGCGCGCGATCAGCTCGTCGATGCGTTCGCGCTCGCGGCGGAAGTCGGCGACCTGGCGGCCGCTCAATTCGCGCGTGCGGGCGAGGCGGATGCGCAGCGGATCGACGAAGTTTCCGTTGACGATCACTTCGTAATGCAGATGCGGTCCCGTGGACAGGCCGGTGGAGCCGAGGAAGCCCACCACTTGACCCTGCCGCACGCGCACGCCTTCGGTGATGCCGCGCGCGAAGCCCGTCATGTGATTATAGGTGGTGATGTAGCCGTTGGCGTGCTGGACCTCGACGCGATTGCCGTAACCGGATTCGCGCGCGGCCTTGGTGACCACGCCATTGCCCGCCGCCACGATCGGCGTGCCCACCGGCGCCGACCAGTCCACGCCCGTGTGCATGCGCATATAGCCCATGATCGGGTGGCGGCGCATGCCGAAGCCCGAACGCTGTTCGCCGATGGCGATGGGCTTGCGGATCAGGAATTTGCGCGTGGAGCGCCCGTTGGGATCGTAGAAGTCGATGATGCTGTCTTCCGGCGTCTGGTAGCGATAATAGCGGAAGGTCTCGCCGCGCGCGGTGATGGAGGCGTAAAGCAGCTCATAGCGCCCTTCCGCTTCTTCGTTCTCTTCATAGAAGGCTTCGAAGAAATCGCCGCCGGCCACGGGGCGCTGGAAATCCACGTCATTGGCGAAAATGCGCACGAGATCGTCGATGACCACGCGCGGCATGTCCTGTTTGAGCGCGGTTTCGTAGAAACTGTTGTAGAGGCGCATCGCGCCCGTTTCTTCGTCGTCCTCGTCTTCGTCGGGGGCGGGCGCGCGGCGCGGGGCGGGCTGCTGGGCGTCGGCGCGGGCCACCTGCACGTAATCGCCGCTGTCGGCGAGGGCGGCCGTCGCCTCCAGCGCGTCTTCGCTATAGACCGAGACGCGCGCGATCTGCATTTGGGGCGCGCCGTTTTCCGGCTCGGTGAAGAGAATGCGCAGGCGCTGGCCTTCCGCGACGCCGCGGCGCAGGCCGAGGGCTGCGACGATGCGGCGGATCTGCTCGCGGCTTGCGCCGGCTTCCCGCAGGATGTCGTCGAGCGTTTCGCCCCGGCGCGCGTGAACCACGCGCTCTTCGGAATCCTTGCGCGCCTGCGGATCGGCCTTGGGGGCGACGGTGACGTTCTCGGGCACCATGCGCACTTCGATGGAGGAGAACGCCGTGGAGAACCGCGCGTCGGGCCCATTGAGCGACAGGCCCGAAGGTTCGGCGAGGCTGGCCCGGCTCGTGCGCATCAGAAGCAATTGCGAGGGCAGCGGCAGGGGCGAGCGCGTCGCCCCGCGCAGGGCCGAGCGCACATGTTCGGCGACCTGCGCCTCGATCTCGTCCGGCGTGAGCGTGAAGGAATCGTCGAACCGCGTTTCGCCGGCCAGATCGCTCGAGGTGAAGCTGACGTCGGCGTCGGCGCGCGACAGGTCGAGTTCGGCGGGCGCCTCCGTTTGCGAAGGGCCGCCGGCGAGCAGTTTGAGCGGGTTGAAGGCCGGCACGTCCGAGGCGAAGCCGGTGGACGCCATGGCGAGATTGGTCGCGACCTTGGTGAAGGTGCGGTTGCGCACGATCTCGCGCTCGCCGGCGCGCACGGTCGTGGGCGTGCGGAACGTCTGGCGGGCGGCGACGATGTCGACGGGACGCACCAGGCGGTCGCCGCGGCGCGCAAGCGTGCTTTCACGCGAGGCCGTGGCGCGTTCGGCGACCGCGATCTGCGGGGCTTCCGGCGTCATCAGGGCGGGATCGAGCGCGGCGTAGACGGAGGCGCCGATCAGCGCCGCGCCGGCGAAACCCGTGAGGACCGTGCCCGAAAGCCAGCGCAGGGACACGCGCCGGCGGTCGAGATCGGTGTGCTCGACCCCGTCCGCCTCGATCGGCGGCTCGACGCCAAGCTCGACGCGCTGCCCGCCGCGTTCGATGCTGCGCTCGAACGCGCGCGCGGGCGCAGCCGAAGAATAGGGGGTCGATCCAGCCAAACGTCCTCTCGCCTTTCCTCCGCCCGTGGGCCCTTCGCAGCGGCGGGTCGGGGCGCGTGCGACGCGGGAGCCGGACTGTGGCGGTCCTTCCCCGGCCCGTCAATCCGACGGCGCTTCGCCAGCGCTCGCTTTCGCCGTCTCTTGTCCGTCCCCTGGCCGTCTCTTGCCTGTCCCTTGGCCGTCTCTTGGCCGCCCCCTCGCCTAGGGTTCGTTTCGTCCGCGCTCCGCGGGCCGTCCCTGTTTATGGCCTCGCCGAAGCCGGGCGGCAAGGTCCGCGATCATGGCCGCGATCATGGCCGCGATGATGGCTCCAGTATGGCGAAGCCGCAGGCGCCGGCGATTTTCCCCCGCAAAAGGCGTCTTTGCGGACGCTGAGGCGTCGCGGCGCAAAAAAAATCAGAGAATTTGGAGGTTCGTGTTGACACTGCGCCGCAGCCCGACCTATAAGCCACGCACCGACGGCGACGCCGCCTTGCGCGGCGCTTTGAACTCGGTCATCTCGAGCTTCTCGGGGCGTACACCACCTGAACGGTCGACTTCGGTCGCTCAGGTCGAAAACGGTTCTGCCGTTTTCCGCTTCAAGGTCACGGGATGCGCTGTTTGACATTTGAATCGGAAGAAAGAGAGACGTGGACGGCGGATGTCCTTGCGGCTCAGATGCAAGTCTGAGCGAACGAGACATCTGACGGTCACGTATCAAGTACACCAGCGAGAGCGTCGTGAGACGTTTTCGCGTGTGCT
>CAIXDD010000045.1 GCA_903918155.1 uncultured Hyphomicrobiales bacterium | reverse complement strand
GGCCGCCCGCGGGCGGCCTTCTTTTTGGGCCGCTTGGTTAGGCGGTCACGCGAATCTTTGCTATTGATGCGTCATGCGCATCAACTTCGAGCTTCTCGACCTGCGGGCTTTCATCGCGATCATCGACCTTGGCGGTTTCCACAAGGCGGCGGAGACGCTCGCCATCTCGCAGCCGGCGCTCTCGCGTCGCATTCAGGGTCTGGAGGCGGCCTTCGGCGCCCAATTGTTCGAGCGCTCCACCCGCCGCGTGGCGCTCACGGCCGTGGGCCGGCAGATCGAGCCGATGGCGCGGCGCATGATCGACGAGTTCGAAAGCTCCATCCTGTCGCTTGGGGAAGTGGGCCGCGCGCAGCACGGGCAGGTGAACATCGCCTGCATTCCCACGGCTGCGTTCTATTTTCTGCCGAAGGTCGTGCAGGCCTTCAACGCGCTCTATCCGCGCATCCGCTTCCGCATCGTGGACGAGGGCGCGGCGGAATGTCTGGCGAGCGTCGCGCGCGGGGAGGTGGAGTTCGGCCTCAACCTCATGGGCGCGTCCGATCCCGATCTCACCTTCACCCCGCTGGCCGACGATCCTTTCGTTCTCGCCTGCCGGCGCGATCATCCGCTGGCGCAGGTGGAGGAGATCACCTGGGCTGAATTGCAGGGCCTGCCTTTGATCGGCGTGAGCCGGGCGAGCGGCAACCGCATCCTGCTCGACACGGCGCTGTCGCGCAGCAATATCCAGCTGCGATGGCTGTGCGAGGTGAACCATCTCTCCACCTCGCTCGGTCTTGTGGAGACGGGGCTGGGCGCCTCCGTCCTGCCGCGGCTGGCGACGCCGCAAGACGATCATCCGATCATCGTGACCAAGCGCATCAAGGATCCCCTCGTCACGCGCACGATCGGCATCGTGGAGCGCCGCCATGCGCGGCTGTCCCCCGCCGCGCAACGCTTCCGCGACATGCTGGCGGCAAGCTGGACGGATCTCGCCGCGCCCTAGAGCACCTTGCCGGGATTCAGGATCCCCTTGGGGTCCAGCGTTTTCTTGATCGCGCGCATCACCTCGAGCGCCACGGGATCCTTCACGCCCGGCAGGAGGTCGCGCTTGAGCGTGCCCACGCCATGTTCGGCGGAGATCGAGCCGCCCAGCCGCGTGACGATGGCGTGAACGACTTCGTTCATCTCGTACCAGCGGTCGAGAAAGGCCTGTTTGTCCATGCCCGGCGGCTGGCTCACATTGGCGTGGATGTTGCCGTCGCCCAGATGGCCGAAAGGCACGGGGCGCGCGCCGGGCATGAAGCGCTCGACGGCGGGATATAATTCCTCAAGGAATTGCGGCGTCTTCGCCACCGGCACCGACACGTCGTGCTTGATGGAGCCGCCTTCGTGCTTCTGCATCTCCGACATCAGCTCGCGCAGGCGCCAGAAGTCCTTGCGCTGGTCGAGGCTGGCGGCGACCGCCGCATCGTCCACGAGGCCGCCCTCCATGCCCGCTTCGAGCACGCGCATCAGGGTTTCGCCGCTCTCGTCGGCCGCCCCGATTTCGAGAAGCACATACCAGGGATGAGGGCCGGCCAGCGGGTCGCGCGCGCCCGCCGCATGGCGCAGCACGATCTCAAGCCCGAAGCGCGGCATGATTTCGAACGTCTTCACGCCGCCGCCGGCGATCTCCTGCGCGAGGTTGAGCAAGGCGAGCGCCTCGCGCGGCGAGCGCAGGCCGATGAAGGCCGTCTCCATCGCGCGCGGGCGCGGATAGAGTTTCACCACGGCGGCGGTGATGATCCCCAGCGTGCCTTCCGACCCCATGAACAGATGTTTGAGGTCGTAGCCGGTGTTGTCCTTCTTGAGCTTCGACAGGTTCGACAGCACGCGCCCGTCGGCGAGCACCACTTCGAGCCCGGTCACGAGATCGCGCGCATTGCCATAGGCGAGAACGGCGGTGCCGCCGGCGTTGGTGGCGAGATTGCCGCCGATGGTGCAGGAGCCTTCAGCCGCCAGCGACAGGGGAAACAGGGCGCCGGCCTTTTCGGCCTCCTCCTGCACGCGCAACAGCGTGAGCCCCGCCTCCACGGTCATCGTCATGGAATCCTTGTCCACCTCGCGCACGCGGTCCATGCGCTTGAGGGAGAGAAGGATCTCCTCGCCGCTCTGGTCGGGGATCTGCCCGCCCACAAGGCCCGTATTGCCGCCCTGCGGCACCACGCGCACGCCCAGCTCGTCGCAGGCCTTCAGCACGGCGGCGACCTCCGCCGTCGAGCCCGGCCGCACGACGCAGCGCGCCTTGCCATGGAACAATTCGCGCGGTTCGGCCAGATAAGGCGCGGCGTCCTGCGCGTCCGTCACGACATGGCGCGCGCCGACGGTGGCGACGAGGCGTTCAAGAATGGGGTGGGGGGCGGTGGCGACGTCCGCCATCATGGCTCTCCGGCGTGCACGGACAGGAACTGCCGCTTCTATAGCCCCCCGCGCGCCCGCCCGCGAGTCGGAAGGCGGGCTTACGCCCGGAGCGGCTTCTGCGCCGCGCCGTCGCGGCCAAGCGCCTCCAGCGCCCGGGCGACGATGCCCTTCGCGTCCAGCCCGGCGCGCGCATACATGCGCTCGGGCTTGTCCTGTTCGAGATAGACGTCGGGCAGGATGAGGGCGCGGAATTTCAGCGCGCCGGAATCCAGCAGGCCCTCGTCGCTCAGGAATTGCATCACCTGCGCGCCGAAGCCGCCGATGGAGCCTTCCTCCACGGTCAGCAGGACGGCGTGGTCGCGCGCGAGCCGGCGCACCAGCTCCGTGTCGATGGGCTTGGCGAAGCGCGCGTCGGCCACGGTGGCGGGCAGGCCGTGGGCTGCGAGTTCGTCGGCCGCCTTCAGCGCTTCCGCGAGCCGCGCGCCCAGCGACAGGATGGCGACGCGCGATCCTTCGCGCACGATGCGGCCCTTGCCGATCTCCAGCGGGCGCCCGCGCTCGGGCATGTCGATCCCCACGCCTTCCCCGCGCGGATAGCGCAGCGCGATGGGCCCTGAGTCATGGGCGGCGGCGGTGGCGACCATATGCGCCAGCTCCGCCTCGTCGGCGGCGGCCATGATCGTCATGTTCGGCAGGCAGCCCAGATAAGCCAGATCGAACGCGCCCGCATGGGTCGGCCCGTCCGCGCCCACGAGTCCCGCGCGGTCCAGCGCGAAGCGCACCTGCAGGTTTTGCAGCGCGACGTCATGCACCACCTGGTCGTAGCCGCGTTGCAGGAAGGTCGAGTAAATCGCGCAGAAAGGCTTGTAGCCTTCCGCCGCAAGACCGGCAGCGAACGTGACCGCGTGCTGTTCCGCGATGCCCACGTCGAACGTGCGCGCGGGATAAGCCTGGCCGAACAGGTCGAGCCCCGTGCCCGAGGGCATGGCGGCGGTGATCGCGACGATCTTGTCGTCCTGCGCGGCCTCTTTCATGAGGCTGTCGGCGAAGACGCGCGTATAGGAGGGGGCGTTGGCTTTCGGCTTGGCCTGCGCGCCGGTCACCACGTCGAACGTGTTCACGCCGTGATATTTGTCCGCCGAGGCTTCCGCCGGCGGATAGCCCTTGCCCTTCTTGGTGACCACATGCACCAGCACGGGGCCGGGCTGCTTGTCGCGCACGTTCTTGAGGACGGGCAGAAGATGGTCGAGATTATGGCCGTCGATGGGGCCGACGTAATAGAAGCCCATCTCCTCGAACAAGGTGCCGCCGGTCCAGAAGCCGCGGGCGTATTCCTCGGTGCGGCGGGCTTTCTCGTAGAGAAATTTCGGCAGCAGCGCGGCGAGCTGCTTGCCCGCCTCGCGAATGGTGCGATAGGCGCCGCCTGAGACGAGCCGCGCGAGATAGGCCGACATGGCGCCGGTGGGCGGCGCGATGGACATGTCGTTGTCGTTGAGGATGACGACGAGGCGCGAATGCAGATGGCCGGCGTTGTTCATCGCCTCATAGGCCATGCCGGCGGACATGGCGCCGTCGCCGATCACCGCGATCACATGATTGTCGCCGCCCGCCAGATCGCGCGCCACCGCCATGCCCAGGCCTGCGGAGATGGAAGTGGAGGAATGGGCCGCGCCGAAGGGATCGTAGACGCTTTCCGCGCGCCGCGTGAAACCCGACAGGCCGTCGGCCATGCGCAGCGTGCGGATGCGGTCGCGCCGGCCGGTGAGGATCTTGTGCGGATAGGCCTGATGGCCCACGTCCCAGATCACGCGGTCGCGCGGCGTGTTGAACACGTAATGCAGCGCCACCGTCAGCTCCACCACGCCAAGGCCCGCGCCCAGATGGCCGCCCGTCACCGACACGGCGTCGATGGTCTCCGTGCGCAATTCGTCGGCGAGCTGGCGCAGATCGCTCTCGGGCAGCGCGCGCAGGTCGTCTGGCGTCGTCACGCGGTCGAGGAGCGGCGTCTTGTCGGTGTGGGTCACTCGGGCGTCTCGAAAGAGGAGGGCAGGCTTCAGTTTAGGGCAGGGCCGCTGTATCACCAGAAGGCGGGGCCGCCAATCGTTCCGCCGCGTCGATGCGCCGCCCTTCGGGCGCCGGTTCGGCGCATGCGCGCTCCATGCTCGTGGTTAAACTGCGTCGCGCGCGACGTCGCCGGCCGTTTTGCGGCGCGCGCGTCGGG
>CAIXDD010000044.1 GCA_903918155.1 uncultured Hyphomicrobiales bacterium | reverse complement strand
CCGCGCGCATATTCCGCGCGCAAGCTCATGCGCATCCAGACCGCCGCCGACAGCGCGAGGCCGCCGGCGAAGGCGAGCGCCGCGAAGGTCAGCGTCAGCCGGCTCATCGTCAGCGCAGCGGCAGTTCGGCGCGGAATCGGCCGACGATCGCGTTCATGCCCGCCAGCAGCGCGGTGATGGCGGCGGCGAGCCCTTCCATGTCGCGCCCGCGCCAAGCGAGCCAGACGCCCGCGGCGGAAGCGCCGACCACCGCAAGCCCGGACCAGACGGTCTGCGAGGCCCAGAAGGGCTTGCCCTCGTGCGCGTCAAGAAGGGCCGCGTCGGCTTCCTCGGCGGTCGAGTCCGTATCGCGCGCCATGGCCCGCGCGAGGGGCGCGGGCGCGTCAATGGGCGCATTGACGGGCGCGCTTGCCGGCGCGCTTGCGGGCGCGTTTGCTGGCGTGTTTGCGGGCGCGGCGACAGGCGCGCTCGCTTGTTTGGCTGCGGGGGCGGATGCGGCGGACGTTTGCGGCTTGCTCATATGTTTCTCCTCTTCTGCTCTGCTATGAAATGGAACGAACGGGCCGCCCTGCTCAGGCGACGAGCGAACCCGACAAGGCGAAGACGCCCGCGGACAGGCAGACGAGATCGGCGCGCGCGTAGCGTCCCGCCGTCTTGAACGCGTTCGCAGGCTGGCCGAGCGTGACGCCGGCGCCGGCTGCGAAAGAGACCTGCCCCGCGCCCCGCTGCACGACGACGCAGGAGAAGCCCGCGGGCAGGGTCGCGGGCACGCTCAAAGTGAGGGCGTTGGCGGAATTGACGCTGAGGACACGGCCCTCGTCGCCGCTCGCCAGAGCGCGCGCGGCCACGACTTCGACAGGCGCGCCAAGGCCCGCCAGACGCAGCGTTGAGGGCGATGCGATTTTCACGTCGAAACGCGTCCACATGCCGTCGTGAAAGATGAAAGGCGCATCGTCGGCCTGCACCCAGGCGAGCCAGCCGACCTGCGGCTTGGCGAAGCGCCATCCGGCTTCGTCGCGATAAGCGATTTCATCGGCATGGCCGACGAAATCGCCGGAAGGGAACCCCGCCACGATATAGCGCGCCCCGCGCGGCGCGTTGGTCGGCGGCGCAGCGAGCCCGCGCGCCAGCACGGACAATTGAACGCAGGCGTCGAGCTGCGCGAGCGCCTCATTATGGGTCACATGTTTTTGCGCCTGCGCCGCCTCCATGTAAGGCAGCGCAAGATTGGCCGTGTCGGGCATCGCCATGTCCTTTCGTGAATGCGTCAATCGATGGCGAGCGTCGCCTCGCCTGCGAAACCGCGTCCGGCGGCGACGCTGAGCTGAAAGGCGCGCAACCGCAGGAAGGATTGCGCGCTTCCGAAATCCGCCTTCTCCGCGGCGGCGGGATAAAGCACGGAGGGCTGCGTCGCGCTCAACGTGCGCAAAAAGCCGCCGTCGAGCCGCAACACGTCGATCTCGTATCGCTCCGTCTCTTCGCCCAGCGGCGCCTCGACGAGCGACCAGGCGTCGCCGTCGATGCGCGTGCGTCGAACGAGGGAGATCGTCACGCCCGCCGCGCTCCGCTTCGCGCTCATCCGCGCGGGCGCATAGGGACGCAGCGCGATGTCGCGCGCCCGCGCGACACGCTCCACCACATTGGCGTCGCCATGACCTGCGGAATAAGGCCCGATGCGATAGGTCTGTTCGACGCCGATCGCCGCCACGTCGGTCACGAGCGGAACGACCGCCGCATCAAGCGCGACGAGGCGCGCGCCGGCCGGCGTCATGCGCGCGGCAAGAGACTCCTGTCCGCCAAGGCCGCGCACGAGACCGCGCAGGCGCCACACATGCGGCTCCACCGCCTCGGCTTCGAGAAAAGCGAGCGCCTCCCATCCGCCTTCGCCCTCCACCGCGATCAGATTGGCGCCGAAAGCCTGCCCCGGCGCCTGCGAGGCGAAACCTCCGCGATAGAGCTGAACGCGGATTTCGTTGAGGCGATCAAGGCGCCCGACCACGCCCGGGCCCAGCGCATCCAGCGTCTCGCCGATGCGCGCCGCCTGATCGAGCGTGCGCACGAAGGCGAAGCCGTCGCCGGCGCGCCGCCACACCGCCAGCGCGCCCGGCCATGGATCGGCATGCGCGGCCACATATTGCAGCGCGCCGTCGCCGCGCGCGAGCGCGAGGTCGACGAAAGCGACCAAAGGCGGGCCGGGAAGCCGCGCGCCCAGCATGCTGCGGCGCGGCGCGGCCGCCGGCGGCGGATGATCGAAGATCTGCGGCTCGATGGCGCGCGCCTCGATCTCGCGCACGGCGCCGTCGAGGATGCGCTCAATGCGATAGGCGCCCTCGCCCAGCGCGTCCGGCAAGCGCAGCATGTCGCCGATCTCCAGCGACAGCAGCGCGGGCCGCAGCGCGAAATGCGCCTGTTCGCGCGCCCGCCAGGCGTCCTGAAGCCAGATGTCGCAGCGCCGCTGCGCTTCTTCGCGCGTCGTCACGATAGCGACGTCGATGGCGCCTTCCCGGCGCGAGTCCGTCTCCAGCCGTCGCGAACGCGCGGTGGCGGGCTCATAATCCTTCTCGCCGTCAAAGAAGGAGATCGACAGGCTGGAGGGAATCTCGCTCTCCTGTCCGCGGGTCAGCGCATAGGCCTCGCCCTCCTCCGGCTCCACAAGGTCGTCGAGCGTGAGCGCGTGAACGGCGCCCATGCCGCGTGGCGAAAAGTGCACGAGGCCGCCCGCCGCCACCGCATCGAGCGCGAAGAAATCCACGAGCTGCTCCAGCGCAGCGCGCGGCGACATCATGCGTTCCAGCACGAAGCCTTCGACCATGGCGTGAACCTGCGCTTCGCAGGCGAGCCCCGCCTGTCCGCACAGGTCGCGCAACACGGCGTCGAGCGGCGCGCTCTCAAGCCGGCCGTTGAGCCAGGGCCCCGTGCGCCAGCGCGCGGCGTCGCGCCATGCGTCCTCGCGCAAGGGGAAGGCGGGATAGGGCCGCAGGTCCCACGCGCCGACATAGATCCGATCGGGATCCACCATGCGCCCGCCATAGAGCGGCGACAGCGGATTATGCTCCTGCACGAAATCATCGCGCTGCGGATCGAAGCGCGAGACGATCGCCTCCACCGCGCGCGCCTGAATGAGATCGTCGCGAAATCCGCGCGAGAACGGCGGCGGCGCGCGGTCTTCGACCGGCCCCGTGGTCCCCGCATCCGGCGCATTCGCGCCGCGATCCACGGCGGGGCAGCTCACGCCCATGAGCCAGACCGGCTTGCTGCGCGGCTTCCAGGCGCTGGGGTCGGGCTCAAGCACGCCGCCGCGCCGCGCCACATGGGGATTCGACCACCAGCTCACGAGATCCTTCGGGCGATAGGCCCAATCGACCCCGTAGATCGCGTCGATCAGCGGCGTGCGCTCCTGCGCCTCTCGCGCAGCTTGGGT
>CAIXDD010000043.1 GCA_903918155.1 uncultured Hyphomicrobiales bacterium | reverse complement strand
GCTTTCCGGCAGGACCGACATGTGATTGTAGTTTTCGTGATCGAAGCCGACCACGACCTGCGCTCCCGGCTTCTTGAACGCCTCGATCTGCGCGGGCGTGAAGTTGAAGTGCACGAATTGCACCGACGACGCCTTGCCTTCGGCGGTCGTGCGGTCCTGATCGGCTTCCGCGCGGCCATGCACTTTTTCGCCGTTGACGCTGACGAACGCCGTCTCCTCGATGCCGCCGAGACGGCCGAGGATGCGCTTGCGGCGCTCGGGATCGTCGATCTCGATCATGAAGGTCGCGCACAGCTCGCGGCCGTTGGGCACGAGAGGATTATATGCGGCGATCTCGTCGGCGATCTGCTCCTCGCCGCCCTTTTCGATATAGAGCATTTCCTGGACCTGGAGCCACATCGTGTCCCAGCTCTCGAAATAGAAGGTGACATGGGAGCCCACGTCCACGCGCCGATTGCGCTTGAGCGCGGCGATTTTCTTGCGGGTCTCGCCGCGCACCTTCATATATTCGGGCAGCGGCAGGATGTCGGAAGCGCTGATCTCGTGCCGATTGGCCATCATCGTTTTTCCTGTCTGGCTGTTGGAGAGAGACGCTTGCGCGTCTCTCAGGACTCGATGCCGTAACTACGCGCGAAGATCTGAATCGGATGCTTCACAAGCGTCGGCTTCGGCTTGTCGCTCTTTTGCGCATCCACGCCTTGCGCAATATGCACGCCCGCAAGCGGACATTCAGACGTGACGAACGCCTTGGCGCCTTCCGCGGTCTGACGCATCACCGGGCGACCCACTTTCATGGCGAGATCGAAATTGCCCTTCTTGAAGCCCCATGCGCCGCCGTGACCCGAGCAGCGCTCGATCACCTGCACGTCGGCTTGCGGCAGAAGCTGCAGCATTTCGGTCGCCTTCTGGCCCATGTTCTGCGCGCGCGAGTGACAGGCGATGTGCAGCGTGACGCCGCCGCCCACCGGCTGCATGCCGGGCGCAAGACCGTTCTTCTTGGCGATGTCCACTATATATTCGCTGATGTCGAAGGTGGATTGCGCGAGGCGTTTCACCTTCTCGCTCTCGGGCACGATGAGCGGCCATTCGAACTTCATCATCAGCGAACAGGAGGGCACGAGCGCGATGACGTCATAACCCTTCTCGATCCACGGAACGAGCGCGTCGGCGACGGTCGTGGCGGCCTTGGCGACTTCCGCGAGCTTGCCCTGCTCCAGCATCGGCATGCCGCAGCAATGGGGATGCACGACTTCGGTCTCCACGCCGTTCTTCGCCAGAACGGCGCGCGCGACGAGGCCCACTTCGGGATCGTTGTAATTGTTGAAACAGGTGGCGTAGATCACCGCCTTGCGCCCAAAGCCCGGCGCATCGCGATTGACCACCGGCGTCGCGGCGCTGGCCTGGCTCGTCAGCGGCGAGCGCGCATAGGTGGGAAGCTCCGCGCGCGCATCGAGATCGGCGACCTTTTCAAGAACGGAGCGGCCGAGCTTGTTCTTCGTGCTCGTCGCCCAATTGGCGATGGGCGCCACAAGGCCCGCGAGCTTGCCGTTGCGATCCGTCTTGGCGATCTCGGCGTCGATGAAAGAGCCTTCGCCCTTCTTCTGTTCGACGGCGCGGTAGCGCAGCATCAGATGCGGGAAATCGAGATTATACTCGTGCGGCGGCACATAGGGACATTTCGTCATGAAGCACATGTCGCAGAGCGTGCACGCGTCCACGACGGGCTTGAAATCCTCGCTGGCGACCGTGTCCAGCTCGCCCGACTTCGACTCGTCGATCAGGTCGAAGAGCTTGGGGAAGGAATCGCACAGGTTGAAGCAACGGCGGCAGCCGTGGCAGATGTCGAAAACGCGCCGCAGCTCTTCGTCGAGCTTCGCCTCGTCGTAGAACTCGGGATTGTGCCAGTCGAGCGGATGCCGAATGGGCGCTTCGAGACTACCCTCTCTCATGCTGTCCTCGTTGCTTGGTGTGACGCGGGGGGTCGCCGAAAAGAAAACGGCCGGGACGCGAGGCCCCGGCCGCGATTCACTGCGTGAAGATCAGGCCTTCATCTCGTCGAGCGCGCGCTGGAAGCGGCCAGCGTGCGAACGCTCGGCCTTCGCCAGCGTCTCGAACCAATCGGCGATCTCCTCATGGCCTTCCTCGCGCGCGGTGCGGGCCATGCCGGGATACATGTCGGTGTATTCGTGGGTCTCGCCCGCGATCGACGCCTTCAGGTTCAGGTCGGTCTTGCCCATCGGCAGGCCGGTGGCGGGGTCGCCGCAGGCCTCGAGGAACTCGAGATGGCCGTGCGCGTGGCCGGTCTCGCCTTCCGCGGTGGAGCGGAACACGGCGGCGACGTCGTTGTAGCCTTCAACGTCGGCCTTCTGTGCGAAATAGAGATAGCGGCGGTTCGCCTGCGATTCGCCAGCGAACGCGTACTTCAAGTTTTCTTCGGTCTTGCTGCCCTTGAGAGCCATGGCTCACCTCCTGAAAGACGTCTGCGGCCGCCGAAGCCTGGACAGCGCAACCGGAGCGTTAGTCGCCCCAGCGGCGCCCATGCGACGGGCCGCTCCCGCAGACATAGTCCCCGCCATGCTTTGTCAATGCGCGCAGAGGGTCCGCCAGTTTGTTTTTCTTCTAAACTGGAAGAAAACCGGTCTCGCCATAGGCCCCGCCGATCAGGCTAATAGGCAAAGTCTATCAATCACTTGAGCTTTGCAGTTTGCGCACGCCCTCCGGCAGGCTCGCCCGGATCGTGCGCGCCAGTTCGACCAGCGCGCGGGTGCGCGGGCTGCGCAGCCGGTGAATCAGGCGCACGCGGCGCGAGGCGGCGCCGCCGGCCAGAGGCCGGGTGACGAGGCGGTCGGTCTCGACCCGGCCGCATTCAACTGCGAGTTGCGGGACTAGCGTCACCCCATGGCCCGCGGCGGTCAGATGCAGCAGGGTTTCGAGGCTTGAGGCGCGCATGTCCGCCATCACGCCCTGCCCCGTCTGCGGATTGCCGCACAATTCCGCCGCCTGATCGCGCAGGCAATGGCCGTCGGTGAGCAGGAGCAGCGTCTTGGGGTCGATGTCGGCGGGCTTCACCTGACGCGAGGCGACAAGGGGATGATTGGGCGGCATGGCGACCCAGAACGGCTCGTCGAACAAATCCAGCGACGCAAGCTCGCCGGCGTCTTCCTGCGTGGCGATGATGGCCGCGTCCAGCTTGCCTTCGATCACCAGGGGCACGAGATGGGCCGTCTTGTCCTCGACGAGAACCAGCGGCGCATTAGGCAATTTCTCCGCCGCTGCCGGCAGGACATAGGGCATCAGATAAGGCGAGATCGTGGGGATGACCCCGAGCCGCAACCGCCCGCTCAGCGGATCGCGATTGGCGCGGGCGCAATCCACGACGTCCTGGGCGGCCGCCACCGCGCGCCGCGCATGGGCGATGATCTGCTCGCCCGCCTCGGTGGGCCGCACGGCGCGCCCGACGCGGCTGAAAATCTCCACGCCCAGCTCCTGCTCGAGCTTGGCGATCTGCCCGCTCAGCGTCGGCTGACTGACGCAGCAGGCGAGCGCAGCATTGCCGAAATGGGCGTGATCGGCGACGGCGATGACATAGTGAAGGTCGCGCAGGTTCATGAAGGCGCCGGGAGCGTGATTGCTTGCAGCGATCACTTTAGCCCAATTCCATAGGCTGGAACAATCGCGCAGCGCGCCCGCCCTCGCCGGCGCGACCGGGGGCTGCGCGCCTGCGCCGGCTTGTGCGGCGCCGTCCGCGCCGGTATAAGCCCGGCTCCCTTTCCGCTCACCCGCGAGACTTTCCACATGGCGATTGAACGCACCTTCTCGATCATCAAGCCCGACGCGACCCGCCGCAACCTCACCGGCGCGATCAACGCCAAGATCGAGCAGGCCGGCCTGCGCATCATCGCGCAGAAGCGCGTGCGCATGACGCGCGAACAGGCCGAGACGTTTTATGGCGTGCACCGCGAACGCCCCTTCTTCGGCGAGCTGGTGGACACGATGACCGCCGGCCCCGTCGTCGTGCAGGTGCTCGAAGGCGACAACGCGATCAAGACCTATCGCGACATCATGGGCGCCACCAACCCCGCCAATGCCGACGCCGGCACGATCCGCAAGGAATTCGCCGTCTCCGTCGGCGAAAATTCCGTGCATGGCTCCGACGCGCCCGAGACGGCGGCGGTGGAGATCGCGCAATGGTTTTCGGGCAACGACATCGTCGGCTGAGCGAAAGCTCTCGCCCGACTCAAGACGGCGTGCGGCTTGCCGCGCGCCGTTTTTTTTATGCCGTCGATTGCCAGCCGGCGCCCTCCTCGCCATGATGCGCGCGGAGGTCTCCCATGAACGCGCCCGCAAAGATCGAACGCCGCCCGTCCGTCTGCCCGCACGATTGCCCCTCGGCCTGCGCGCTCGACGTTGAGGTGATCGACGGCAAGACGATCGGGCGCATTCACGGCGCGAAGGACCAGACCTACACCGCCGGCGTGATCTGCGCGAAAGTGGCGCGTTACGCCGAGCGCATCCACCATCCGGAGCGCCTTCTTCATCCGTTGCGCCGCACGGGACCAAAGGGCTCAGGCGCCTTCGAGCGCATCTCGTGGGACGACGCGCTCGACGAAATCGCCGCGCGTTTTCTCGCCGCCGAACGCGAATTCGGCGCGCAGAGCGTCTGGCTGAATTATTACGCGGGCACGATGGGACGCGTGATGCGCGACGGCGTGAACCGCCTCGCCAATGCGAAGAAATATTCCCGCCACAACGGCACGATCTGCGTCAATCTCGCCTGGCCGGGCTTCATCGCGGGCACCGGCAAGCTCGCGGGCCCCGATCCGCGCGAGATGGCGAAATCCGATTGCGTCGTGATCTGGGGAACCAACGCCGTCGCCACGCAAGTGAATGTGATGACGCACGCCATGCGCGCCCGCAAGGAACGCGGCGCGAAAATCGTCGTCGTGGACATTTATGAAAACGAGACGATGAAACAGGCCGACATGGCGCTTCTGCTGCGGCCGGGCACGGATGGGGCGCTCGCATGCGCCGTCATGCATGTGCTGTTTCGCGACGGCCTTGCGGACTGGGATTATCTGGAGCGCTATACCGACGATCCCCATGGGCTCAAGGCGCATCTGGAGACGCGCGATCCCGTCTGGGCGGCGGGCGTCACCGGCCTCGCGGTCGCGCAGATCGAAGCCTTTGCCCATCTTGTCGGCGCGCGCAAACGCACGTTCTTCCGTCTGGGCTATGGCTTCTCGCGCCAGCGCAATGGCGCGCTCAACATGCATGCGGCGACCTGCATCGCCGCGGTGACGGGCGCGTGGAGCCATGAGGGCGGCGGCGCCTTCCACAACAATGGCGCGATCTACAAATGGCGCCAGCCGCTCATCGACGGATCGGACGTGATGGACGCGGGCGTGCGCAGCCTCGACCAGTCGCGCGTGGGCGCAGCGCTATGCGGCGACGCCGACGCCCTCGCCGGCGGCCCGCCCGTGAAGGCGATGCTGATTCAAAACACCAATCCCATGTCCGTTGCGCCCGACCAGAACCGCGTGCGCGCAGGCTTCGCGCGCGAGGATCTCTTCGTCGTCGTGCATGAGCAATTCATGACCGAGACCG
>CAIXDD010000042.1 GCA_903918155.1 uncultured Hyphomicrobiales bacterium | reverse complement strand
GGAATTTTCAGATCGTCGACGAATTTCGCCTTGCCGCGCAACAGGCGGTCATCCTCGCAGCGCGGCGTGGACGCTCCCAGATAGCCGCTCACGTTTGCGCCTGACACAAATCCCCCCAGCGGAACATTCGTCGCGCCGACATTTGGTCGCCGACATTTGCGCGGAATCTACGCCCTGGCGGCGCGCGTGACAATGCCGGCTAAAGCGCCTTGCTCCGCGCTGCGAAAGCCTGCGTGATGACAGGCGCGAAATCGTCGAGCAATTTCTTCGCCTCGACATTCGCCTTCATGATGAGTTTGATCGCCAGCGGGGAAAGCTTGGGCTGCGTATCGAGGGCGATCAGTTTTCCCGAGCGGATCTCGTCCTCCAGCACGCAAAGCGGCGAGCAAGCCAACCCAAGCCCATGCACGGCTGCGTTCTTGATCGCCACGGAATCCTGCATGTGCAGCGCCACGCGATATTTCGTAAGGCCGGCGGCGCGCAGCGTGGATTCCACGAGGCCGAAGAATTGCGAGCCCCGCAGGCCGCCGATGAATTCGAAAAGCTCCAGATCCTGAAGATCGATGCGCCGTCGCGCCGCCAGCGGATGGCCCGGCGCGGCGACGATGACGAGCGGCTCGCTGCCGATGATCACGCCGTCGAGATCCGCCGTCTGCGGCATGTCGAACACGATCGCCGCATCCACCGACCCGGAATGAAACAATTGGACGGCGGCCTCCTGCGTCTCGCTATAGACGCTGATGCGCGCCGTGCGTCGTCCGCGCAGGAAGGGCGCGAGCACCTGCGGCAGAAGGTAATTCGCAATCGCCCGCTGCACGGCGAGCGAGAGCGTTTGCTCCGCATCAGCCTCATACCGCCGCACGGCCTTCTGCAATTCCGCCGATTTGGAGAGAACGTCGCAGGCGTATTTATAAAGCGCTTCGCCCGTGGGCGTGATCACGTTCTTTCGGCCGCGGCTGCGCAGGAACAAGATGGAGCCAAGCTGCGCCTCAAGCGCCCGCAGATGCGCGGTGACCGAGGGTTGGGCGATGCCCAGATGGTCGGCGGCGGCGATTACCCCGCCGCAGTCGACGACAGCGCGGAACACATCCAGCCGACGCAGACTTGAACTGAGCAAGAACGCCTCCCCAAGGAATAGTCATTTCCTTATTAGCCTGATAGCCGGCTAGGCCATTGTCAAGCAAATGCCCGTGCGACGAAGATGGTCGCATAACAATCCATGAGGGAGACTGACTTGCTGTTCGTCGCAGTCGATATTGGCGGGACATTCACGGACCTCGTGGCCTTCGATCAGGCCAATCAGCGCTTGTACTCCGCTAAGCGACTGACCACGCCGGATCATCTCGTCGACGGCATTTTGAATTGCGTGAACGCCAGCGGGCTGGCGCTGACCGAGGCCACGCAATTGATCCATGGCTCGACCGTGGCCATCAACACGCTGATCGAGCGCAAGGGCGCAAGGACCGCCCTGCTGGTGACCAAGGGAACGCGCGACGTCTATGCGATCGGGCGCGGCAATCGGCCGGACGCCTATAATCTCTTCTTCACGCGGCCAAAGCCGCTCGCGCCGCGGGCCGCCATTTATGAAATCGACGAGCGGTTGCTGGCGGGCGGCGTCGTGCGCACGCCCCTCGACCCGGCGGACATCGAAGCCGCGGCGAAGCAAATCGCCGCCGAGGGTTATGAGGCCGTCGCGGTCTGCTTCCTTCATTCCTACGCGAACGTCGCTCACGAAGAACAGGCGAGCGCGATCCTGCGGCGCGCGCTTGGTTCCCGCTATGTCACGGCCTCGCACGAGATCATGCGCGAATATCGCGAATATGAGCGCATCTCCACGACGGCGGTGAACGCTTATATCGGCCCTAAGGTCAGCGGTTATGTGGGCTCTCTCGAAGGATCGTTGCGCGACAGCGGTTTCCGCGGCGAATTGTCGATCATGCAATCCAACGGCGGCGTCATGTCGCCGGAGATCGCAGCCAAGCGCCCCGTGATGATGATGGAATCGGGCCCGGTGGGCGGCATTATCGCCTGCGCGCAGGTGGCGAGCGCGCTGGGCCATTCTAACTCCATCTCCTTTGACATGGGCGGCACCACCGCCAAGGCGAGCCTCGTGCGCGACGGCATGCCCGCCATGGCCGAAGGCTATTATGTCGGCGGCTATGAATCGGGCGATCCCGTGATGATCCCCGTCGTCGACGTGATCGAAGTGGGCACCGGCGGCGGCAGCATCGCCTGGCTCGACGAAGTCGGCGCCTTGAAAGTCGGCCCGCGCAGCGCGGGCTCTTCGCCCGGCCCCATCTGCTACGGCCTTGGCGGCGAGCAACCCACGATCACGGACGCCAATGTCGTTCTCGGCCGCCTCGACCCCACGACCTTCCTGGGCGGCGAGATGAAGCTGGATCTCGACGCCGCGCGCAGGGGGATCGACGAGAAGATCGCAAAGCCCCTTGGCCTGAGCATGGATGCGGCGGCGCGCGCCATCATCGATATCGCCATCGCCAAAATGTCGCTGGCCGTGCGTCAGGTCTCCGTGGAGAAGGGCTACGATCCGCGCGACTTCGCGCTTGTGGCCTCAGGCGGCGCAGGTCCGCTCCATGCGGTGGCGATCGCGCGCGAACTCAACATTCCCACCGTCGTCATCCCGTGGTTTCCCTCGCATTTCTCGGCGCTGGGCATGCTGCTCGCCGACGAGCGCCATGATGCGGTGCGCACCTTCCCCGCGCCTCTCGACACGCTGGATTTCAAGGCGCTTGCGGGCGCCGTCGCAGAACTCGAAGGCGACCTGCGATCGATGGCGCGTCAGGCGGGCGCGCAGATCGAAATCTTCCTCGACCTGCGTTACGTCGGACAGGAATTCAATCTCTCGATCCCCGTCACGCCGCAGCAGATCGCAGCGCAGGACCGGGTGGGCATTCGCGCCGCCTTCGATGAATTGCATCAGGCCCGCTACGAACATAACGCCGAGAACGAGCCGGTGGAGATGATCAATCTGCGCCTGATCGCGCGCGCCCCGCGCGCCAAGCCGAGCATGCCGACGCCGGGCGGCTCCTCCGCTCCCGCGCGCAAACGCGACGCGATCATGCATGCGGGACCGGCGACGTCCTGCGATGTCTACGAGCGCGACGCGCTCGCCGCGGGCGCCCTCATTCACGGGCCGGCGCTCATTCAGGAATATGGGTCGACGACCGTCGTGTTCCCCGGCGACCGCTGCGAAGTGGCGGCCACGGGCGAACTCGTAATCCATCTGGCGAAGTGAGACTGACGATGATCGATCCTGTCACGCTGGAAGTCATCCGCAACACGCTGCCGGCCATCGCCAATGAGATGGCCGCGGATTTGCAGCGCACGTCCTACAATATGATGATCTACGAAGTCTGCGACTTCTGCACGGCCCTCACCGACATGCAGGGGCGGCTGATCTCGCAGAATGTCGGCGGCGTCTCGCATTTCGTCGCCGATCTCGGCGTCATCATCGAGGACGTCGTGGCGCGCGAGGGCGTCGACGGCTTCTCGCATGAGGATGTGTTCATCACGAACCATCAGCGCGTCGCCGGCCAGCATCTGAACAATATCGTCATCTACATGCCGATCCTGCACAGGAACAAGCTCGTCGGGTTCGCGATGACGCGCGCGCATTGGATCGACATCGGCGGCGCCAGCACCGGGCTGGGCGCAAGTCCGCTGGTGAGCGACCCATGGTTCGAAGGCCTGCAGCTCGACCAATTGCGCATCTATGAGGCCGGCAAGCTCAACAAGACCCTTTATGCGGTCATCCGCGACAATATCCGCTATCCCGAATCCTCCATGGGCGATTTGCGGGCGCAAATCGCGGCGTGCCGATTGGGCGTGCGTCGCCTGATCGAGCTTTACGACCGTTACGGCGCCGATGTCGTGGAAGAGTCCGTCACGACGATTTATCGCGAGAGCGAGACGCGCTGCCGCAAGGTGGTGGCCTCGATTCCCGACGGCGTCTACGAGGCCGAATCCTGGTACGACGACGACAGCGTCACGCCGAATGATCCCATCCGGATTCACGCCAGGGTGACGGTCGCGGGCTCGGACATGACCATCGACCTGTCGGGCTGCGCCTCGCAGCGACGCGGCGGCGTGAATTCCCGAACGCTTGCGGCCGCGCGCGTCGCCTATAAGGCGCTGACCGAACCGTCCGCAGCGGTGAACGAGGGATCTTTCTTCGCGCTGAAGACGATCATTCCCGAAGGCAAAGTGATGATGGCGCAATTCCCTGCGCCCATGGGCGGGTGGAGCCTCATCGTGCCCACCGTCGTCGACACGATCTTCAAGGCGCTTGCGGGCGCGGCGCCCCATCTCATTCCCGCGGCCCATCACGGGCTTCTTGGCGGATCCATCGTCTTCATCGGCAAGGATCCGCGCACCAACGCCAATTTCGTTCTGCAAAGCCTTGAAGGCGGCGGCTGGGGCGGACGCCCGCATGGGGACGGCGAATCCGCCTCCGTCTCCGTATGTCAGGGCAATGTGAAGAATTCGCCGATCGAAAGCATGGAGATCAAGACGCCCGTTGTCGTCGAGGAGCGGTCGCTGCGCACGGATTCGGGCGGCCCCGGCCAATATCGCGGCGGCCTTGGCATCGACGTGCGCGTGCGCAATCTCGTCGAAGGCAAATGGAACATGGCGCGGCCGCGTCGCCGCAAATGCCCGCCATGGGGCTTGCGCGGAGGCGGACAGGGCGGCGGCGCCGAATATTTCCTCAAACTGGCCGAGACGCAGGACTTCGAGTCCGTCGATCAGGTGATGCGACCCGTGCCTGCGGATTCGCAGGTGATCATCCGCACCGGCGCCGGCGGCGGATGGGGCGATCCGATGGAGCGCGATCCGCAATTGGTTCTGGACGACGTGCGCTCCGGCTTCGTGAGCCTGGAAGGCGCCTTGCGTGATTACGGCGTGGCCATCGATCCGGGCATGCGCGCCGTCGATATCAGCGCGACGCAAGCTGCGCGCGCGGCGCGTCGCCGCGTCGCTGCGGAATAGGGGGCGAGATGAAGAAAGAGCGCATCGCCGCAGCCGTCGCCTGGCTCGAGCAGGAAAAGCTCGACGGGCTGATCGCCTTCAACGACGGCCAGAACTCGTTTCTGGATTCCAACGCCGTCTATGTCTTCAGCGGCGTGCGCCCGATCGGACGATCCGCTGCGGTCATCGGCCGCGACGGATCGTCGACGCTGATCGTGGAGCCCGCATGGGATGGCGAACGCGCGCGCGCGTTGTCCTTCAACGACCGGACCATCGCCTGCGACGATCTTGTGGCGGGGCTTTCGGAAGCGCTCGCACGCCACGGACTGAGCGAGCGCGCGCTCGCCGTCGTCGCGCTCGCCAAGCAGAGCCGCGCGCTGGATCGGGCCGTGCGCGGCCTTCTGGCCCAGGAGCCGCGCAGCGCCGATACGCTCGCCTCTCATCTGGCGCGCATCCGCAATGCGGAGGAATTGGCCTGCGTCAAAAAGGCCGTCTGGATCGCCGAACGGGGATATGAGCGGCTCATGGCCGTGGCGCGGCCCGGCATGCGCGAATTCGAGCTTGCGGCCGACATCTACGCTTTTATGAAGGATCTTGGCGCGGAGGATAATTTCCTTCTGATGAGCGCCTCCCAGCACAATCTCGCCGTGCGCGCGGCCGGCCGCCGCGTCTTGCAGGAAGGCGACATCATTCTGGGCGAGATCACGCCCTGCCATCAGGGCCAGTTCGTGCAAATTTGCCGCACGACGGTGCTGGGCCCGGCCGCGCCTGTGCTCGCGGAGAAATACGCCTTGCTGCAAGCGGCCATGCGGCGCGGCATGGACGCCGCCGTGCCCGGCGCGACGATGGGCGAAGTGACCGAGGCGATGAACGATGTGTTCCGCGCCGCCGGTTACGGCGATTATTGCCGCCCGCCTTACATGCGCGTGCGCGGCCACGGGCTTGGCGTCACGTCCGACCGTCCGGGCGATCTGGTGGACGACAGCCAGGTGAAGCTCGAGGAAGGCATGGTCTTCGTGATGCATCCCAACCAATATATCCCTGAGACCGGCTATCTCATGTGCGGGGAGACGGTGGTGATCTCGCACAATGGCGCGATCTCCCTGTCCGACGCAGACGCCAGTCTCGACGTCTTGAGCCTTTGAGGAGGACGCAATGCTGACAGTCCATCCCTCCATCGTCCTTGGCTCGTATCTTTGGGACGAAGAACGCCTTCCGCGCGACGAATTCGACATTCGCATGGCGACGATCCGCAACGCCATCGCGGAGCGCGGCTGGTCGGGCGCGATCGTTTACGGCGATGCGCGCGAACATGCGGCGCTCGCCTTCTTCAGCAATTTCATTCCGCGCATGCGCTGGGCCATGGCGCTGTTTCCCGCCAAGGGAGAGCCGCGCCTGCTCGCCTCCATGAGCTCGCGCGACATGCCCGCGATGCGCACCATGACATGGCTCCCCGACGTCAAATCCGGCTGGGAATGGCGCTGGTTCGACGAATGGATCGAGACCTTGCCGGCCGATGGAACGATCGGCGCCATCGGGCTCGACTTGATGACGCCGCTGCTCTTCGGCTCCGTATCCCGCAGCATCAAGGGGCGCTTCAAGATCGAAGAAGCCGATGAATTGCTGCATGCGGCCCGCCGCGTCCATCGCCCCCGCGAGCTTGCGCTCGTGCAGGAAGCGGCTTGCACGACGCGCACGGCTGAGCGCGCGCTCGTCGCCGCCTGGCGAGACGGCGCAGATATCGAACGCGCCGCGCTTGGGGGCGAACGCGCGGCGCGCGCCGTCGCGGCGCAGGACGTGCGGACCCTCGTCAGCCGCGATGGCGGCCTCACCCTGCAGCCCTATGCGGCGCGCTTCGAGGACCGCCCGAAAAATCTTCTCGCCTATGTCGCGGTCAAGCACCTTGGATATTGGTGCGAAAGCTTCGTCGCGCCCGACGCGCCGCCAAAATTGCGCGCCGCCAGCGACGCCGCGCTCGACGCGCTGATCGCGGCCATGCGTCCCGGCGCCTCCGCAGCGCGCGCGGCCAGCCAGGCGCAAGCCGCTCTCGGCGCCTACCAGCCGCATCCCGCGCTGAGCGGACGATTCGGCCGGCGCATCGGCCTCTCCCTCGACGAGGGCGAGACGATCTCCGCGCAATCCACCGGCGTGATCGCGCCGGGGATCGCCTACGCCCTGCATGCAGGCGCAGTCGAAGGCGGCGCCGGCTGCATATCCTCGGCCATCGTCGTCGTGCGGGAGCGCGGCTGCGACATAATGCACCGCTCGGGAGCGGAAGATTGACGGCCCTGAGCGGGGAGAAGACTTGAGACGCGCGCGCATTGAGATCAATATGGCGTTCGAAGACGCAAGAGACGTCACTGCGACAAGGGAGGAAGCGATGCACACGAATCTGCCAATTCTGTCCGGCGCCCGCAGGGCCATTGCGGGTCTCGCATGCGCGGCCCTCGCGACTTTCGCATCCGCCGCCCTCGCGCAGGACGTGGTGCGCGTAGGCAAGACAGCCTCGAACGCCCTCGCCTTCACGCCGCCGGAAGTTGGAACGGCGAAAGGGATCTGGGCTAAGCACGGCCTGAAGGTTGAAGTGCAGCAATTCGCCGGCGACGCGCGGATGCAGCAGGGCATGATCGCCAACGAAATCGACTTCGGCCTGGGCTCCGGCCCCTCCATGGGCTTCATCGCCAAGAAAGCCCCGATCATGACGGTGGGCGTGATCGCCGACCAACCGCTGAGCATGGGCCTGATCACGGGCAAGGATTCGAAATACAAGAAGCCCGAGGACCTGAAAGGCGCGCGCCTTGGCATCACCACCAATGGGTCGCTCACCTATTGGCTGGTGCGTGAATTGTCGCGCCGCATGGGTTGGGGACCGGAAGGCATCCGCATGGTGCCGCTCGGCACGATTACGGGACAAATCGCAGGCCTGAAGAGCGGACAGGTGGATGGTTTCATCATGTCCGCATCGGTCGGATATATGCTGGACCAGAAGAACGAAGGCGAGGTCATGCTGCATTTCGGCGACATGATCCAGGACTTCCACACCCATGTCGTGTTCGCCAACAACCGGACCATCCAGTCCAAGCCTGATGCGGTGCGCCGCTTCCTCGCCGGCTGGATCGAGACGGTCGAGTTCATGCGCGCCAATCCCGAAGAGGCCATCGAGCTCGCCTCCAAGACGACCGGCATTCCCGCAGAGATCCAGCGGCAGGAATTCGCCAAGGTCATGCCGATGATGTCCAAGGACATGCGCTTCAAGCCCGAAGCGCTGCGCGTGATCGTCGATTCTTTCCAGGAGCTGGAAATCCTCGATTTCAAGCCGGATCCGAAAACGCTTTATACGGAAGCGTTCCTTCCGTCGGCGAAATGACGAACGAAACGGGGCGCGGCGCAATGGCGGAGACGCTCATCAAGGTGGAAGACGTCAGTCACGTCTTTCCTGCTCCTGACGGCGGGGGCGAGGTCATCGCCCTCGAGGGGATCGACATCGAGATCGGCCGCGGGGAAATGGTCTCCCTCATCGGGCCAAGCGGCTGCGGCAAGAGCACGCTGCTCAATGTGATCGGCGGGATGATCGCGCCATCGCAGGGCGCCGCGCTGATCGGGGGGGCGCGCGTGCGCGGGCCTCGCCCGAAAGAAGTCGCCTATATCTTTCAGGAAAGCGCGCTTCTGCCCTGGGCCACGATTCTCGACAATATCAAGGTCAGCCTTGAGTTTCAGAAAGCGCCGCGCGCAACGCGCGATCAGGTGGCGCGCGAGGCCCTGAAAGCGGTCGGCCTCGATGCGTTCGCAACGTCCTATCCGCATCAATTGTCCGGCGGCATGAAGCAGCGGGCGGCGCTCGCCCGCGCGTTGAGCCTGCGCACCGACGTCTTGTTGATGGACGAGCCCTTCGCCGCCCTCGACGAACAGACGCGCATGATCTTCTCCGAAGATCTGTCGCGCCTGCTCGCCAACGAGCGGAAAACCATTCTCCTCGTCACGCATAGCCTTGCGGAAGCGGTGTTCCTGTCCGACCGCATTTTCGTCTTCACGTCGCGGCCCGGCCGCATCAAGGCGGTTCTAGAGGTCGACGAGCCCCATCCGCGCAGCCCCGCCTTCATGACGTCGCCGAAGTTCAACGATTTGCGCAACAGATTGTACGAATTGTTGCGCGACGAAGTGTTGGCCGCCATCGGCAAAGACCGGCAGGGGCTCGCATGAGCGCCGCCTCCGCAGCCGGACAGGCGCTCACCGCGCGCCTCACGCCTGCGCAAAGGCGCGCGAGCGCGCTTGTGAAACTCTCCGCGCTCGCCCTTCTCCTGATCGTCTGGCATTTCGTCACGGTCACGGAGATCGTAAGCCCGTTCTTCCTGCCAAAACCGGCTGACGTCCTGCGCAATTTCATTCGCATCGTGGGCAGCGGGCAGGCATGGCCCGATCTGAAAGTGACCTTGTTCGAATTCGCCATCGCGGGACCGATCGCGCTTGTCGCGGGCGGGCTCGTGGGATTTCTGGTCAGCCTGACCCGTTACGGCGCGCGTGTGTTCGAGCCGATCATCTCCAGCGTCTATGCGATTCCCATCATCATCTTCTATCCGATTTCGGTGATGGCGCTGGGCATCGGGCCTGAGTCGAAAATCGCCCATGGCGCGCTGTTTGGCTTCTTTCCGATTTGCCTGAATACGATTCAAGGCTTTTCACGCGTCGATCCGCTGCTCATCCGCCTTGCGCATTCCACCGGCGCCTCGCAGCGCCAATTGTTCTGGCGCATCATGTTGCCGGCGGCGGCCCCCACCATCCTCAGCGGCGTGCGGCTTGGGCTAATGCTCTGCTTTCTCGCGATCATCGGCGGAGAGACCATCGCCTCGATCGAGGGCATTGGCCACCGCGTCGTCTGGTACGCCGAAGGCATGCAGACGGGCAATATGTTCGCCTATATCGTCTTCGTCGTCCTCGTGGCCGTGATCATGAACGCTGCGCTCTCGCTGCTTGAATTCCGGAAGGGACGGTCATGACGCCCTTGTCCTTCCGATCGCCGCCGCCCTGGGTTTCGCGCGCTCTCGTCATTCTTCTGCTGCTCGTGCTGTGGGAGATTTTGGGGCGCATGGGCAGCCAGCTCTTCTTCAGCCCCCTGAGCATGGTCGCCACTTCAGGCGTCACGATTTTCGCGGATCGCGAGGTGCTGGAGGCCTTGCGCACCACGGCCTGGATCCTTGCGATCGGCTTCGGTCTTTCCGTCTGCATCGGTCTTGTGCTGGGCCTGGCGGTCGCCATGAGCCGCTTCACCTACCAGACCTTCCTGCCGGTTCTTCTTCTGCTCTATGCGATCCCGCAAATCACGGTTCTGCCGATCTTCGTGCTCTATTTCGGATCGGGCCCGGCTTCGAAAATCGCGTTCGGCGTCAGCCATGGCCTCTTCCCCATCGCGGTGAGCGTGGTGGCCGGCGTGCAAGGCATCAAGCCGCTTCTGGTGACGAGCGCGATCTCCATGGGCGCCACGCGCTGGCAGATTTTCCGCCGCATCACCCTGCCCTATCTCGCCCCGAGCCTGTTCACAGGCATGCGGCTGGCCTCAACGGCGACGTTGCTGGGCGTGCTTCTCGCGGAGCTTTACGTGTCCTCCGGCGGCGTGGGCCATTTCACGCGCCGGTTCGGCGAAAGCTTCCAGCCCGACAAGCTTTATGCGCTCATCGCGGCCCTGTCGCTGATGGCCATTCTGATCAATGAAACCATGCGGATGCTCGAACGCCGGTTCAGCCGGTGGACGTAGACGCGAAGCGAAGGCGACACCTATGAGCAATGGACCTGCAGGGCATACGCATGGACATGGCGGACACGCGCATGCGACGGTCGATCACCTGCCCAGCGACGACATTCACAAACCTTTCGTGCATGTGGCGCTCGATCCAGATCTCATGCATGCGCTTCATGTACATGCGGGAGAGCTGATTCTCCTCACCACCGATCGGGGCCGCGGCCTGCTCGGGCGCGCGCTCGCGCCCGACCCTTCCATGAAGGGCGGCGGCGCCATTCGCCTGGACAGATTCGGACGGCAATCGCTGAAGGCGCATCTCAACGAGGAAGTGCGCATCGAGCGCGCCGAATCGCGCGAGCTGGAAAAACTCGTCCTGCGGCCGGGAACGGATGTTTCGCTCGCCCATGACCTCACGCCGCATATTCGCTCCATCCTTCTGGAATGCCGCACGCCGGTGACCACCGGCGCCGTTCTCTACATCCGCTTTCCCAATTCGCAGGCGGGCACGACCTATGAAGTCGCGCCGCTCAAGGGGCCGGGCGGCGTGGTGGGCCCGAACACGCAGATCATGCTCGACCAATTCGACTCCCATGTCCCCGAAGGCGTGTTCGACGTCACGTTCGAGGATGTGGGCGGGCTCGCCACGCAAGTGCGCATCGTTCGCGAACTCGTTCAATTGCCGCTTCGCTATCCGCAGGTCTATCGGCATCTGGGCATCACGCCGCCGCGCGGCGTCATTCTTTACGGACCGCCGGGCTCGGGCAAGACGCATCTGGCCCGCGCAGTCTCCAACGAGATCGATGCGCGTTTCTATTATCTCAACGGGCCCGACGTCATCGGCACCTATACGGGCGAGACCGAGGCCAATCTGCGCCGCATCTTTTCAGAAGCCAGCCATCACGCGCCCTCGATCATCTTCATCGACGAGCTTGACGCGATCGCCCCCAAGCGCGGGGAAACCGGCGCGCATGCCGATACGCGCGCGGTCACGCAATTGCTCTCGCTGATGGATGGATTGAAGCGGGTCGATTCCGTCGTGGTTCTGGCCACGACCAATCGCGTCGACGCCGTGGACACCGCCTTCCGCCGCCCCGGCCGCTTCGACCGCGAATTGTTCATCGGCGCGCCGGACGCCGCCGGGCGTCGCGAGATTCTGTCGATCCACACGCGCGAAATGCCGCTGTCGGACACCGCGCTCACCCATCTGGGCGAGGTCGCGCGCCGCACGCATGGATTCCTGGGCGCGGACCTTATGGAATTGTGCCGCGAGGCCGGCCTGAGCGCCATGCGCCGGCATATGGTCTCCTTGAGCGATCATCTGGGCGCGTTCCAGATCTCCGCATCCGAACTGCGGGTGAGCGATGCGGATTTCGACGCCGCGCTGGGACGCGTGAAACCCTCCTCGCTGCGCGATTCCTTCATGGCGGCGTCGGACGTTTCATGGTCACAGATCGGCGGGCTCGACGCTCAAAAGAAGCGCCTGCAGGGCGCGATGGATTTGATGCTCAAGCGGCCTGAATTCTTGCACGCGGCGGGGTTGGGCGCGCAATCGGGCGTTCTGCTGCATGGCCCGTCCGGCGTCGGCAAGACGATGCTTGTGAAAGCGCTCGCCAACGAGAGCGGCGTCAATTTCATCTCGGTCAACGGACCGGAGATTTTCACGAAATGGCTGGGCGAATCCGAAGAGGCGATCCGGGAAGTGTTCCGGCTCGCGCGGCAGGTGTCGCCGGCCATTATTTTCTTCGACCAGCTTGAGGCGATCGCGCCGGTGCGCGGCGCTCATGAAGGGTCGATGACGACGGAGCGCGTGGTCAGCCAATTGCTCGCGCAGCTGGACTCGCTTGAGCCCGGCGCCCAGATCCTCGTCGTGGGGGCCTCGAACCGCATCGAGCTGATCGACCCGTCCGTCATCCGCACCGGGCGTTTCGGCCAAAAGATCTATGTGCCGATGCCCGAGGAAGGCGCGCGCCGCGCCATTCTTGGCGCCTGCCTCCATCTGCCCGGACTCGGCGCCAATCCGCAGATCGATAAAATCTACGCCGCCATCGCGGACGACATGCGGGCCTTTTCAGGCGCCGAGATCAGGGACCTGTGCGACCGCGCCAAACTCGTGGCTTGCGAACGCAGCGGCTTCACCCAACTCGCCCATGCGACGGTTGAGGATTTCAAAGCCGCCCTCGAGACGACGCTCGAAGAACCGACGTGACGCCAACGGAGAGGTTATGCCCAAGAATGGTCGTATGCTGAGGGCGCTCGCTGCAAGCGCAAGCCTGTTTTGCCTCGCGGGAGGCGCGGCTCTCGCGCAAGGCGCCGATGCTTTTTATCGCGGACGAAATGTGTCCCTGATCATCCCCAATGCGCCGGGGGGATCTTTCGATCTCTACGGACGGCTCGTCGCGCGCCATATCGGACGCTTCATTCCCGGAACGCCTAATATGGTGGCGCAGAACATGCCCGGCGCCGGCGGCATGGTGTCGGCGAATTGGCTCTACGACGTGGCGCCGAAAGACGGTTCGGCCATTGGCATTTCCGTGCCGAACATCGCGCTCGCCCATGTGCTCGAAGTGGGATCGATCCGCTACGACGCGCGCAAGTTCAACTGGATCGGCCGCATCGTGTCGCCGACCGCCACGCTCTACACATGGCACACGGCGCCGACCAAAACCGTGGCGGACCTGCGCACGCATGAAACGCTCATCGCCAGCACGGGATCGGTGAGCCAGGCTCACATCACCTCGCAGATGATGAACGGAGTGGCGGGCGCCAAATTCAAGATCATCGCCGGCTATAAGGGCACGACGGATGCGATCATCGCGCTGGAGCAGGGCGAGGTGCAGGCGGCGATTTTCCCGTGGACCTTCATCAAGGCCGCGCGCCCGGACTGGATCCGCGAGAAGAAGGTCAATATCGTCGCGCAATATACGCGGCGGCTGAATGCGGACCTGCCCGGCGTGCCGTCGATCTTCGACCTCGCCCAAACCGATGAGCAACGCGAGATCTTCAAACTGTTTTTCGGTCCCGACGAGATCGGCCAATCGCTCATGGCGCCGCCGGGCGTGGACGGCGCGCGCGTGAACGTTCTGCGCGCAGCCTTCAACGCCCTGATCGCCGACGGCGAATTCATCGCAGAGGCCGACAAACTGAAACTCGAACTGAGCACGGCGCCCTGGCAGGAGGTGCAAGCCTCCATCGAAGAAGCCTATAAAGCCACGCGCTCGCAGATCGACGTCGCCAAGAAATATTACCAGTGAACGCATGAGGAGAAGAGCATGACATCCGCCCGCCCCGAGATGGATGGACGAAACCTTTGGGATGAATTGATGGCCCTGCGCGACCAGCAGCGGGAGGAGCGCGCGAACGGCCTGCAGGTCGTGCGTCGCAAGGATCTGCCGGCCGAGCTGAACACGCATGGCGTCATGCGCTGGTACATGCATCCGTTCCTGAAGGATCTGGCTTTGTCCACGCTCGCGATTCATGAGCAGGAGATTCCGGCGGGCAGCCGCTCGGGCCGCCTGAAATTTCAAGGAGGCCAGATCGTTTTCGTGATCGAGGGCTCCGGCTACACGACCATCGACGGCGTGAAGCACAAATGGAAGGCGAAAGACGTGCTCAACCTGCCGCTCAAGCGCGACGGCATCATCGTTCAGCACTTCAACGCGAGCGAGGACAAGACGGCGCGCATTCTTGTCGTCGAGCCCAATCTCTACGCCGCGACGAGCGTCGACCGCGGCTGCGGTTTCGAACAGCTCGAATCCGCCCCCGATTTCACCAACCAGCGCGCGTGACAGGAGACGACAATGGCAGACATTGAACGCACACGCACCCGCGAGCGCGACCCCGCCACGATGACGCCCTATGACATCTTCATCCGCAGCCGGGTGGAGTTTCTCGAGCGGCAAAACACCGGACAGGTCGTCGTCAGCCTCGAAGATCGCGAATATTTCAACACTAAACAGGGCAAGCTGCTCTATTACATCAATTCCGAAATCCACAAGAACACCTGCCTGCAGGATTGGCGCGTGTTCACGCACAGCCTGATCTCCCATTCCGGCAAGCACCGGCATCAGGGCGGGCTCGTGATCTATGTGATCGAAGGCAACGGCTATTCGATCGTGGATGGAGAACGGGTGGATTGGGAAGCCGGCGATCTCCTCCT
>CAIXDD010000041.1 GCA_903918155.1 uncultured Hyphomicrobiales bacterium | reverse complement strand
GGCGCCGCCGCTGCGCGTGATCGCCCGCAAATACAGGCCCTCCGACCTTGAGGAGGCGTTCGCCGAGGGAATCATGGTCGGCCATCAGGGCGCGGACATGCCCGCGTTCGAGTTCGAGCCGGCGCAGATCGACGCGCTCGTCGCTTATCTGCGCGCCTTGAGGCGCTGACGCCTTGCCCCGGCGCCCGCCCGGAGGGTAGAGCTTGCGCCGCAACAGGCGGAGAGCGGATGACCGGCGCAGGCACAGACAAGACGCGGCCCATGATCGAAGGCGGCCCCGCCGTCATTCTCGTGCGCCCGCAACTCGCCGTGAACATCGGCATGTGCGCGCGCGCCATGGCCAATTTCGGCCTCAGCGATCTGCGGCTGGTGAATCCGCGCGACGGCTGGCCGCGCACGGGCGCGCTGCGCAAGGGCGCCTTCGCGGCGGCGGCCGGCGCCGTGCATCTGCTGGAAGGCGCCAAACTCTACGATAGCCTGGAGGCGGCCACCGCGGATCTCAATTATCTCTGGGCCACCACGGCGCGCGAACGCGGACAGGGAAAGCGCGTGGAGGCGCCCGGGCCTGCGATGGCGGAGACGCGCGCCTTGATCGACGGCGGCGGCAAGGCGGGCATTCTCTTCGGCCCCGAACGCACGGGCCTCGACAGCGATGAAGTAGCCTTCGCCGATTCCATCATCACATTTCCCGTCAATCCCGCTTACGCCTCGCTCAATCTCGCGCAGGCGGTCCTGTTATGCGGCTATGAATGGTTCGGCGCCGCCCATGGCGAGGCGCCGCGCTTCGCCACGCCGGAACGCTCCGTGCCCGCCTCGCGCGAGATGATCGTCGCCTTCTTCGATTATTTCGAAAAGAAGCTCGATGAGAACGGCTTCTTCCGCCCCGTCAGCAAGAAGCCGAACATGCAGCGCAATCTGCGCAACATGATCCATCGCATGGAGCTGACCCAGCAGGACGTGCGCACGCTGTGGGGCGCCGTGGTGCGGCTGGCGGAAGGGCCGCGGCTGGAGGCCAAGACGCGCAGACGCCAGAAACAGGGCGCCGCAAAAGCCGAGCCGGACAGCGATGGCGCGCCCAAGGCCGAATGACGCGCTAATCCGCCGCCGACAGCGGTCTGGCGACCGCTTCAAGCGGTTTGCGTTCGGCGGCGACGGCGAAGAAATAGACGAAGACCGCAGCGACGATCATCAACGCCGCGCCGAACAGATAGCCCGCGAACACCGCCTCGCGCGAGCCTGATTGCACGAGCGCACCGAAGACATAGGGCGCGGCGACCCCGCCCACGCCCGTTCCTACCGCATAGAAAATGGCGATGGCGAGCGCGCGCACCTCCAGCGGGAAGGTTTCGCTCACCGTCAGATAAGCCGAACTCGCGGCCGCCGACGCGAAGAAGAAGATCGCCGACCATGCGAGCGTCATCTGCCGCGCATCGAGCAGGTCGCGCACGAAAAGCGCGCCCGCCAGAGCCAGGAGCACGCCCGACGCGGCATAGGTGAACATGATCATGACGCGCCGGCCCAGCGTGTCGAAAAGGCGGCCCAGCAGCAGGGGGCCGAGGAAATTGCCCAGCGCGAGCGGCAGGACATACCAGCCGATCTCCTTCGCCGCCACGCCATGGAAGCGCGTGAGCACGAGCGCATAGGTGAAGAAGATCGCGTTATAGAAAAACGCCTGCGAGGCCATCATCACGAGGCCCACGGCCGCGCGGGTCCGGTGCGCGATGAAAAGCGCGCGAAAGGCCTCGCCCAGCGGCGTATGGCTGCGCGTGCGCAGCGCCGTTTCGCCCGCAGGCTCCGTGGGAACATGCGCGCCCTCGCGCCGCAGACCCGCCTCGATGTCCTGCACGATGCGGGCGGCCTCTTCGGCGCGCCCATGGGTGACGAGCCAGCGCGGACTCTCCGGCAGCCATGCGCGCATGAACAAGATGAAAAGCGCCAGCGCCGCGCCGATGAAAAACGCCATGCGCCAGCCGGTTTCCGGCGCGAACAGGGCTGGATCGAGCAGGACGATCGCGCCCGCCGCGCCCATCGCCGCGCCGATCCAGAAACTCCCGTTGATGGCGAGATCGGTCCAGCCGCGAAAACGCGCGGGGATCAATTCCTGAATGGTGGAATTGATCGCGGCATATTCGCCGCCGATCCCCGCTCCGGTGAGAAAGCGGAACAGGCAGAAGGACCAGAGGTTCCAGGATAGGCCGGTGAGGGCCGTGGCAGCCAGATAAAGCGCCAGCGTGACGAAAAACAATTTCTTGCGGCCGAGCCGGTCGGTGAGCCAGCCGAAGAACAGCGCGCCCAACACCGCGCCCGCTAGATAGGCGGAGGCCGCAAGGCCGATGTCGGACTCGCTGAAGGCCATGGACGGATCTTCCTTCAGCGCGACGGCGATGGAGCCGGCCACGGTCACTTCCAGCCCGTCGAGAATCCAGGTCACGCCGAGCGCGCTCACGACGAGCGTGTGGAAGCGGCCCCAGGGCAGCCGGTCGAGGCGCGCGGGCGCGTCCGTGCGCACGATGCGACGGGCGTCTGGCGATGGCGCGGCGGCGGGCGTGTCCATCTGCGGCGAACGGACGCGGGCGCTTGCGCGTTCCTTGCGCGTTCCCTGCGCGTTCCTTGCGCTTGCCCTGCGCTTGCCTTGCGCGCAGGCGAGGCGGCGCCTGTGCGCGGGCGCGTAAGCGTGTATATAGTCGGCGCACGCCAAGAAGAGGGAGCCCGCATGTCTCGCGCCGTCACGCGCCGCGATGCGCTGGCCGGATTCGCAGCCGGCTTCGCCGTTTCTCCGCTGCTCGCGCCTGCGCTCGGCCGCGCGCAGGCGGCCGCGTTCGATTGCGACGCGCTCGTGATCGGCGCGGGGGCGGCGGGCGTGGCCGCAGCGCGCGAATTGCGGCGCATGGGCAAGACATGCGTAGTGCTCGAGGCGCGCGCGCGCGTCGGCGGGCGCGTCTTCACCGATGAAACGCTCGGCCAGCCATGGGACGCGGGCGCGCTCTATATCCATTGGGCCGAGCGCAATCCCTG
>CAIXDD010000040.1 GCA_903918155.1 uncultured Hyphomicrobiales bacterium | reverse complement strand
GACGTCGAGGGCGAGGCGCTCGCCACGCTCGTCGTCAACAAGCTGCGCGGCGGCCTGAAGGTCGCGGCCGTGAAGGCTCCCGGCTTCGGCGATCGCCGCAAGGCGATGCTCGAGGACATCGCGATCCTCACCGGCGGCCAGATGATCGCCGAAGACCTCGGCATCAAGCTCGAGAACGTGTCGATCAACATGCTCGGCCGCGCCAAGAAGGTGCGCATCGACAAGGAGAACACCACGCTCGTCGACGGCGCCGGCTCCAAGGCCGACATCGAGGCCCGCGTCTCCCAGATCAAGGCCCAGATCGAAGAGACCACGTCCGATTACGACCGTGAGAAGCTCCAGGAGCGTCTCGCCAAGCTCGCGGGCGGCGTCGCGGTGATCCGCGTCGGCGGCGCGACCGAGGTCGAGGTGAAGGAGAAGAAGGACCGCGTGGACGACGCGCTGAACGCCACCCGCGCTGCGGTGGAAGAAGGCATCGTTCCCGGCGGCGGCACCGCGCTCCTGCGCGCCCGCGGCGCGGTCAGCAAGCTGAAGAACGCCAATCCTGACGTTCAGGCCGGCATCAACATCGTCCTGAAGGCTCTCGAGGCCCCGATCCGCCAGATCGCCGAAAACGCCGGCGTGGAAGGCTCGATCGTGGTCGGCAAGATCTCCGACAACGCTTCGTCGGAGACCTTCGGCTTCAACGCCCAGACGGAAGAGTTCGTGGACCTGATCAAGGCCGGCATCGTCGACCCCGCGAAGGTCGTGCGCACCGCGCTGCAGGACGCGGCCTCCGTGTCCGGCCTCCTCGTCACCACCGAGGCGATGATCGCCGACAAGCCGAAGAAGGACGCGCCCGCCATGCCGATGGGCGGCCCGGGCGGCATGGGCGGAATGGACTTCTAAGGAAGTCCGTTCGCCCAAGGTCTTCAAATCTGACATCGGCCAGGGAGCGCGCCCGCCTCCCTGGCTCCGACATCCAAGAACCCGCACCGGCCGGCCTGGTGCGGGTTTTTTGGTGCCTCTGCGACAATGTCTGGCGCCGGGATGTGAGCCAAGGCGAGGCTTCCCATCGCCGCAGCTTGTTGGAGAAAAGGCGTAAACCGGGCCTTTAAAAGGCCAGGCCAAAGCATTTTCCTTTTGACGCGGCTTGTCTAAAGGCGTTGAATTTGTCAGTAAACCGGCGGGCTGGGGCTCCACGGATGGCCGGACGACGATCGTCGACGCAGGCATCGTCCAGAACAAAGGGGGCTTGAAGCGAACGCGCGGAACCAAACCATCGCGCGGAAGCTGAGGGCGGCGAACAATGGCGAACAGAACGCTCACCCGGCAGGATCTCCTGCACGCGGTCTATGTGGCGGGACCGGGGCTTTCGCGTGTCGAAGCGAAGAGCATCGTCGAGACCGCGCTCGAAGAAATTTGCGGCGCGCTCGAACGGGGCGAGGCCGTGAAACTGCGCGCTTTCGGAACGTTTCAGGTGCGCTCCAAGCGCCCGCGCGTCGGCCGCAATCCCAAGACGGGCCGCGAATATCCCATTACGGCGCGCCGCGTCCTCACCTTCAAGCCCTCGCCGCGGCTCGTCGCCGCCATCAATGGCGAGGTCGATCCCGGTCCGGACGCCGAGGATCTGCGCGAAACCGCCGCTGAACCTAAAAGCGCCATGGTGGCGCTGTCTGATCGCTGATCCGCGCCTTGTCCCCGACGTTGCGGCGTCGACATTGAGATTTCGCCCATGATCCTTTTCACGGCGCTGGTGGCTGCGTCCTCTTTCGTGTGTCTGGCCGCAGCGTTCGTGAAGGGAGGCGGGCCGTTTCTGGGCCTGTCGGTCGACCCCGGCTTGCTGGGCGTGGCGGCCGCCGGCGCGGCGCTGGCCGCCGCCACTTGGCGCGCGGCGGCGATCTCGGCCTTCCTGCGCATTTTCTCGGTCGTCTTCGCGGCGGAGTTCGTCTGCGTGGCGCTGGCGCTCGTCGCCGCCCAGCTTGGCCTGTGGCCCGCCGCCCTCAACGACATGCGCCCGCCCGCGAGCCTGCCCGGCACGCTCGCCGCCTTTGGCGTCATCGTCGTCCTGATCTCCTACATTCCCGTGATCCGCCAGATCACGCGCCTCGCCGATCCCTATTTCGAAGCGGGGGAGATGCGCACGCTCGATCTGGGCCCGCTGGGCCGGCGGCGCCTGTCGGAGGCCGCTCTGGGCAAGGGCCTCATCATGGCCCTCGTCGTGCTCAATCAGGCGCAGGTCGGCATCAGCGTTCGCCTGTCCTTCTTCAACCGCGATTTCTTCGACGCGATCCAGACCAAGAACGAGAGCGCTTTCTGGCAATTGCTCGTCTATGTCTTCTGCTTCTGGGCGGCGGTCTACGTCATATCCATGCTGGTGGAGATGCTGCTGGAGAACGTGCTCAAGATTCGTTGGCGCGACTGGCTGACGGAGCGTTATGCGGGGGCGTGGCTGTCCCATGGCGGCCTGTACCGTATGAATCTGATCGGCGACGGCGCCGACAACCCGGACCAGCGCATCGCCGAAGACGTGCGCAGCTATCTCAACCTCACCTATTCCTATTCGGTGAGCGTGCTCTCGACCTTGAGCAATCTCGTGTCCTTCTCGATCATCCTGTGGTCGATCCCCGCGCAATTCGTCCTGCCGGGCACGGATTTGGTCGTGCCGGGATTCCTGTTCTGGGTGGCGCTCGTCTATGCGGCGCTGGGCACCTGGCTCACCCATCTCATCGGCCGCCCGCTCGTGCGGCTCGACTTCCTGCAGGAGCGTTACGAGGCCGATTTCCGCTTCTCGCTGGCGCGCCTGCGCGAATATTCCGAACAGGTGGCCTTGCTGCGCGGCGAGGCGGCCGAGCGCCAGATTCTGGGCCGCCGCTTCTCCTCCATCGTGTCGAACTTCTACGCGCTGCTGTCGCGCAATCTGAAGCTCACCATTTTCACGCAGAGCTTCTTTCAGGCGAATGTCGTCATCCCCTATATCGTCGTCGCGCCTTATTACTTCATCAACAAGATCACGCTGGGCGTGATGACCCAGACCGCCGGCGCCTTCGCCCGCGTGGAAGGGGCGCTCACCTTCTTCATCGCGCGTTATCAATCGCTGGCCAGCTACAAGGCGGTCGTGGATCGTCTCACCACGTTCGGCGAGGCGATCGAACGCGCGCGCGCGCTGGGCGGAAGCGATCCGCGCATAGTCCATGGCGCCGCCGCCGGACCTGACGTGGCCTTGCGCGATCTGTCGATCTTCCTGCCGGACGGGCGGCGCATCGTGCAGGTGGACGCGCTCGCCTTCGCAGCAGGCCGGGCGACGCTGGTCACCGGCCCGTCGGGCTCGGGCAAGTCCACGCTGTTTCGCGCTTTGGCGGGCGTCTGGCCCTTCGGCGAAGGCGCCATCGACACGCCGGCGGGCGCGCGCCTCATGCTGCTGCCGCAGCGTCCCTACATTCCCTCGGGCTCCCTGCGCACGGCGATCACCTATCCCGCGCTCGCCGGCGCCTATGACGACGCCGCCGTCACGCGCGCGCTGGAGCTGGCGCGGCTGGGCGCGTTCGCCGACCGGCTCGACGCGGAGGAGGCGTGGAGCCAGCGCCTGTCGGGCGGCGAGCAGCAACGCCTCGCCATCGCCCGCGCTCTTCTCGACAAGCCCGACTGGCTGTTTCTCGACGAGGCGACCTCCGCGCTCGACGAGGCGCTGGAGGCCGACATCTACCGCATGCTGCGCCGCGAGCTGCCGGATGCGACCATCGTCTCCATCGGCCATCGCGCCACGCTCAATGAATTCCATGACGCGCGCGTGGACATGAGCCCGGGCGAAGGCGGCGTCTTCACGCCGCGCCCGGCCTTCGCGAAGGCCTCGTGAAACACAATCGCGGATCCTGACAAAACAGGCTCCGCCTTGGCGGGCGGAGCCTGAAGAAACGATCACGCGCAGGGGCTGGAGCGCCGATCGTTCGAGGGAGCGCAGCGCGCCCTCTCACGCGCATAATGCGCGCGCGACGGAGCGGTTCCCTCCGGCGCGCGGGCCAATCGCACGACATGCGAAAAAGATCTGGCGCGGGCTCGGCCAAAACGTTCGGCCAATCGCTCGGCCAAAGCGCTCAGGCGCGCACGCTGTCCGCCAGTTTCTGGTAGAGCGGATTGGCGGCGCTGAACACATAATCGAGCGCGCTCACCACCACATGTTCGGCGCCCTTGCCGATCAGCCAATCGGCGAGCGGGGCGACCTTGTCGGCCGGGCAGACGAGCGACAGGCTTTCGCGGCTGTCGCCGAGCAAGGCGCGCGCGCTGAACAAGGCCTGCGCCTGCTGGGCCAGCTGCGCGCGGTCGCCCGGCGCGAAGGCGCGCACCTCGCGATTGACGCGCGCGTCTTCCTCCGCCGCGATGCGCGAGAGAATGGCGCGGGCGACGCCCAGCGTGCGCTCGTCCCATTTTGCGCCGCGCGAGGCGACGAGATTGGCCTGCGAAAGCAGGATCACGCCGTCGTCGAGCACTTTCAGCGCATTCGCCTTCAGCGTGGCGCCGGTGGTGGTGATGTCGACGATCAGCTCCGCCTGTCCGGCGGCGGGCGCGCCCTCGGTGGCGCCCAACGATTCCACGATGCGGTAATCGGTGACGCCCGTCTGCGCGAAGAAGCGGCGCGTGGTGTTCACATATTTGGTGGCCACGCGCATGCGCTCGCCGCGCCGCGCGCGATAGGCGGCGGCCACGTCCTCGAGATCCGCCATCGTGCGCACGTCGATCCAGGCCTGCGGCACGGCGACGACGACATTGGCGTGGCCGAAGCCCAGCGGCGTGAGCAAGGTCATGCGCGCGTCCGCATCCGCCACGCTTTCGCGCACGAGGTCCTCCCCCGTCACGCCGAGATGGGCGGCGCCGGAGGCGAGCTGCGCGACGATTTCGGAGGCCGAGAGGAAAGCCACCTCCACGCCGGGAAGCTCTTTCAGCACGCCGCGATAATCGCGCGTGCCGCGCCCCTGCACGAAAGTGAGTCCCGCCCGCGCGAAAAAGGCGAAAGCGTTTTCCTGCAAGCGTCCCTTCGAGGGCACGGCGAGAACCAGCGGCTCCTGCATGGTCGCGGCGGTCATTCTGCGGCTCCTGCGGCGGGATCGGCCAGGCGTTCGCACCAGATGGCGGCGCCCACGGCGGGAATGTCTGCGCCTGCGCCAAGCGTGCGCGCAAGCCCGTCGTAACGGCCGCCGCCCACGAGGGGCCGCCCGTCCGTGCGCAGCGGATCATGCGCCTCGAAGACGAAGCCGGTGTAATAATCGAGATCGCGGGCGAACCGCGCGGAGAAGCGCATGGCGGCGACGTCGAGTCCGCGCGCGGCCATGAAGCCGAGCCGCGCGTCGAAGGCGTCGAGCGCCGCGTCGAGCTTGTCGTCGAGTTCGCCGTCTTTGGTCAGCGCGCGCATGCGCGCGCTCGCCGCGTCGGGTTCGCCCTCGATTGCGAGCCAGGCTTCGATCACGGCCAGTTTCTCGCGCGAGACTCCTGCGCCGCCTTGCAGCGCGGCCTGTTCCAGAAAGCGTTCCGCGATTTCGGCGGCGCTGCGCCCGCCCACGGAGGAAATGCCCGCGATGGAGAGCAGATCCTCCACGAGCGCGCGCGCGCCGGCGCGGTCTGCGCCTTCCAGCGCGGCGAGCACGCCGGAATGATCGCCGTCGGCGGATTCGGCGCGCGAGGCCAGAAGATCGGCGAGGGATTGTCCGCGCGCATGGGCGCGCCTTATGCGGCGCAGCCAGATGGGCGGCAGGTCGAGGGCGGCGAGCAGGCGCGTGAACAGGCCCGCGTCGCCGAAGCGCACGTCGAGCCCGGTCGCGCCGCCGATCCGCGCGCCCTCCAGCGCCAGCGCCAGGATCTCCGCATCCGCCGCCTCCCGGTCCGCGCGGCCAAAGCTCTCAAGCCCCGCCTGCCGGAACTCGCCGACGCCGCCGGGGCGATAGCGGAAGACCTTGCCGAGATAGGAGAAGGCGGCGGGGCTGCCGGCCTGCGCGCTCGCCAGATAATCGCGGCAGACGGGAATGGTGTATTCCGGCCGCAGGCAGAATTCCGCGCCGGAGGCGTCGGAGGTGATGTAAAGGCGCCCGCGGATGTCCTCGCCCGCAAGGTCGAGGAACACGGGGGCGGGCTGCAACACGTTGGGCTCGGCGCGCGCATAGCCTTGCGCGACGAGATGGGCGATCAGCGCCTCGAGGCTTCGCCCGCTCCTGTCCGACATCACGTCCGCCCTCTCACATGCCCGCCGGGGGCGAAAGCCCCGGAATCGCCCTTCTTTAGCAAGGGCGCGCCACGGGATCGACAGGTTTCGGGGGGCAGGGTGAACGCGGCCGCTTGATCTGCGGGCCTGCGATCTCCACCTTGGGAGGGAGCCCGGCCGATCCCCGGCCCGGGCCAGCGACGTGAGCGTAGCGGCCAGTACGGCGGCCAAAGCGGCGACAAGAGGTGACATGCAGGACGCCGGCCCCAGCGACGACCCCAGCGAAGCCTCCGCCGCGACGTCCGGCGATCCGTGGCCGCGCGGCCAGACCAGCCGCGCCCTGCGCCGGGCCATCGAGACCATCGAGGGCGACAGGCTCACCCTCGGGGAGCTTGTGGACGCCCTCGGCCGCTCGGGGCAGGGGCTCGTGCTGCTTCTGCTGGCCTTGCCGGCCTTCATTCCCGTGCCGGCCTTGCCGACCGGCTTCGTCTTCGGCACGGCGCTGGCGCTTGTCGCGGTGCAGATGATGGCGGGGCGCCAATCCCTCGCCTTGCCCAATGTCCTGCGTCGGCAATCGCTGCCGCGCAAGGCGGTCCTGTCGACGGTGGCGCGGTTGGACGGGTTCATGTCGCGCCTCGACGGCGTGCTGCGCCCGCGCCTGCTCGCGCTCACCGATCGCGCGGCGACGGCGATCGTGGCGCTGCTCATCTTCATTCTCGGCGTCACGCTGGTCCTGCCGATCCCGTTCGGCAATCAGGGGCCCGCCTTCGCCATCGTGATTTTCGCCTTCGGCTTGCTGGAGCGCGACGGCGTGGCGATCCTCGTGGGATTCGTCTTCGCCTGTATCGGGGTGGCGTGGAACGTCGGGCTCGTCCTGTTCGGCGCGGCGATCACCGAGCGGATGATGCATCTCCTGCCCTGGTGAGGCGCGCCTGGCCGACGCGCGCCGCGCGGGCGCGCGCCGCCTCGTTCACTTGTGGCCGTCGCCCACGATCGCGCCGCGCTGGACGGGCTGGCCGATCCCCAGCGGCTGCGCGTCGATCAGCACGAAGACCATGCGGCACACGTCCGGCCCGCGGTTGATCCACGCGTGATAGGTGCCGCGCTGGACCATCACGTCGCCGCGCTTCATGCTGACCATGCGCCCTTCGTCCAGCTCCATGTCGATCTCGCCGTCGAGCACGATGATGTAATCGATCGTCTCGGTGCGGTGCATGCGCGGATGATTGCCCGGCGGATATTCCGCGATCATGAAGCGCGTGCCGTTCACGGGCGGATAGGTGCCGAGCTTGCGCGCGCCCATGTCCTCCACGTCCTCGCCCAGCGGCATGGCGGCAGGCATGGAGTCGGTGCACCACATGAGGGTCGTGAACTGGCCGGGCGAGGAGCCCGTGCGTGCGTTTTGCGCCGCCCCGTCCATGATGAGTTTGGCGGAGCCCTTGGCGTCATGGCCCGTGACGATGCGGCGAATGGGTTGCGGCGCGCCCGACATGAATCCTCCCGATCTTGTTATGGACGGTCAGATTAGCAGGTCGCGGGAGAAAGGTGAATCGCGCCCGATCGACAGCGCCCGATCACCAGCGCCAGATCACCAGCGCCATGCGAAGCGCTCGTCGCGCACGTCGATATGGGTCACCGAGACCCAGCGATAGGTGCCCACGCCGTTGAGGCCGGGCACCGTGCGCGCATAGGCGGCGACGTCGGCCGGCGACACGCCCGCCACGCGGATGTCCGCCGCCTTGCAGGCGCGATGCAGGGAGCCGCGCCGGCCCTTGTCGCGCGCGCCGGAGGTGACGAGCACGTCGGCGCCGAAATGGGTCGCGATCTGGTCGAGCGCGGCGCGCAGGCCGGCGGGAAAGCAATTCACGTTCACGCTGTCATAGGCCGCGCGCCAGCGGCGCGGCGGCTCCACCAGCGCGAGGCCGTTGCTGCTCGGGCCGATCCTGGCGCCCGTATGCAGCGCGCCCTGCAGGATGAAGGGGCCGGAGACTCCGGTGGAGGCGACGCGGGCCGGCGCCGGGCCGAAGGGCGAAAGCGCGCCGGGCGGCACGGGGGCGATGTCGGGCTCGTCCTCGTCGTCGTCGGGCACGCCGGCGGCGCGGCGTTCAAAGGCCGCCAGCGAACGCGATTCGAGCGAGGCGGCGGGCAGGGCCGCTTGCGGGGCGCTGCGCGGGCGGTCGCCGAAATCGGGACGCGCGACGGGCAGGGGCGCCCCGTCGGGAAAAGCGGGATGGACGGGCGCGGCGGGCGTTGCGGCATAGGCCGTCGCAGATGTCGCGCCGTGCGGGGAGACGGGCTCGCGCGGCGCGGCACCGAACAGGCTTGCGAAAGAGGCGGGCTTGCGCGCGGCGTCGCCGGGCTCGTCGACCGGCGCATAGGCCTGCAAGCGGGTTACCTCGCCGGGTATCTCGCCGGACGCCTCGCCAAGTACCTCGCCAAGTACCTCGCCGGACGCCTCGCCCGCCAGCGTCGCCACTTGCGGCGCGTCGATCCTGCCCACCGGGGCGCAGCCGGCGAGCGTCAACGCTCCCATCGCAACCCAAAACCCCGCGCGCATTCCGAATCCCCGTGAGCCGGCGTGACCCTAGCCGTTTGGCGGGCGCGGCGTCAACGCAGCGAGGGCGACCCGCTTTGGGCGACCGCGCGCGCTTTGGGGGCAGGTCTTGGGGGCAGGTCTTGGGAGCGGGTCTTGGGCGCAGGTCTTGGGCCTCGCCGCGACCGTTCTGTCGCCACATTCCTGCGCGAGAACCAATGGTCGAGGGCGACGGGACGCGTCACGGAGTATCGGGATGAACCTCAATCGTTCGCGGCTTGCCGGATCGGCGGCGAATCTGGCGTCTTCGGGTTTGGCGTCTTCGGCTTTGGCGGCTTCAGGTCTGGCCCCTTCGCGCGCGGCGCCGTCGCCCTTGATCCCGGCGCGGCCCGCGCCGTCTCCCTCCGCGACCGTCAATCCCTATTCTTCCGTTCAAGGCGACGCGCGCAACGTGGTCTGGCTGCCCCGCTCGCGCAAGGCGGGGCGGCGCCCCGGCGACCTTCTGGTCGTGCTT
>CAIXDD010000039.1 GCA_903918155.1 uncultured Hyphomicrobiales bacterium | reverse complement strand
GAGCCGCAGAGCCACGAGGACGTGCGCGCGCTCATAGAGACCGTCGCGACGACTCCCGACGAGGCGTTGCGCTATTTGGAAGAGATGCTGAAGCGTCAGGGTCTGGACGTCAAAGAATGATACGGCCCAAGGGAGTTTAAACAGAAGATGAACAGGCTTGTCTCGTCGCTCGCGTCGCTTTTCTTCATCGCGCAGCCGGCCTTGGCGGACGCTTCCCTATACGCGGGAAAGACCTTGCGGGTGATCGTGAACTTCGCGCCCGGCGGCGCCGCCGACACCGAGGCGCGGCTTTTCGCGCGGTTCATCGGTTCCGTCATTCCCGGTAATCCGCAGGTCCTTGCGCAAAACATCGCGGGCGGCGGAGGGCTGTCGGGCGCGAATCACGTCGGCCGCTCTGCGCCGGACGGCCTGACGATGGGTTATCTCACGGGCGTCGGCGCGAGGGCCGCTTTCGAGCCTGAATTGTTCCAGACGCGCTTCGCCGACTTCCGCATGATCGCCTATATCGAAGGCGCGACGATCTATTATGCGCGGCGCGATCTCAAGCCGGGTTTGACGACGTCCGCCGACATCGTCAAGGCGCAGAACGTTTTCGTCGGGGGGCTGAGCGCAGGATCCAGCAAGGATCTCACCATGCGGCTGACGCTGGAGATGCTCGGCGTCAAGCATGGTTACATCACGGGCTATTCGGGCGCAGGTCCTTTACGCCTCGCATTCGAAAGCGGCGAGATAAGCATGTTGTCCGACGGGCGCGCCACCTATAACACCTCCATCGCGCCGATGGTGCAGGCAGGCCAGGTGCTCCCGATCTATGTGGACACGGGATATGACGGCGCGAATTTGTTCACGCCGAAGGGCAATCGCGACATGGACCTGCCGCCGTTCCATGAATTTTATGAGAAAACCATGGGCAAGGCGCCGGCGGGGCCGCTCTGGGAGGCGTATCTTGCGCTGCTCGCCTCCAATACGATGCTCCAAAGGATCGTCGCTTTCCCGCCCGGCGTCTCCAAGGCGCATGTGGATATGTTGAAAGCGGCTGTGACGGCGCTCAACACGAATCGCGAATTCGTCGAGACAGGCACGAAGGCCTTCGGCTTTGTGCCTGAATATGAAGCCGGCGCGGAGGTTCAGGACAAGATCGAGCGCATGACGAGCGTGTCGCCGCAAACGATCGAGTTCATCAAGACCTATATTGCGCGCGGCCAAAATTCAGGCGCGCCGAAATAGTCCACCGCACGGGCTGGCGGGGCGCGCCGGACGCCCTTGACGACCCGTCTTGTCAGGGAAGGATCACGGATCGGTCGATGCGCACCATGCGTTCGACAAGAGCCTGCACCGCATGGCCCGGCAGAGGCCGCAGTTCGAGATTGCTTTTTTGCGCGTCGGCTTGCAGGTCGGGATCGGCGAGCGCCAGGTCAAACGCTCCGCGCAGCGCCGCCACACGGTCGGGCGGCGTGTCAGGAGTGGTGGCGATGGCGCGCGCCAGACTCGTCATGCCTGAATAGAAAGCCAGCGCCGCCCGCTCGCCGTCATTGCGCGCGAGATCGGTCAGAAGCGGAACGTCCATCAGATCCGGTTCCTTGCGATTGCCGGCCTGCAGGAGGACGTTGATCTCTTCTGAACGCAGGCTCGATCCGCGCAGCGCCTTCATCGCCGACCAGCTCGCGCCTGCGCGCCCGCTCACTTCGCCGCGCTGCATCGCGATTTCGATCGCCTCGCCGGATTTATATCCATGAATGATTTTGAACCGCGTGCCGAGAATTCGGTTGGTGACCTCGGGAAGGATGCCGCCGATGGCGTTGGGCGAGGTGGAGCCGACGACAAGCTCCGCCGTCATCACGTCCTCGATCGAGCGGATGCCGGACGCGCGGGAGGCCACGAACACATTCGCGGATTCACCCATATTGCCGATCCAATGGAACGCGGCGAGATCGAAGCGCGCCTTGCCCGTCACCTGAACCATCGGCGCCGTCTGCACCACCATCAAAAGCTCGGTGCCGTTGCGCGCGGCGTTGTTTGCGAAATAGCTCGCGGCCGTCACGCCGGCGGCGCCGGGCATGTTCAGCGGGATCACAAGGGGCTTGCCCGGCAGGTGCTTCGCCAGATGGCGCGCGAAGAGGCGCGAATAGATGTCGTAGCCGCCGCCCGCGTCGGAGCTGCAGATCATTTTCACCTGCTTGCCCGCATAGAATTCGGCTGGCCCCTGCTGGGCTGCGGCGAGCGTCGGCGCTGCGACCGCAAGGCAGAAAGCCGCTACGCATGTCCTCCACATGGGTCTTCCTCTCTTGGTGGCCGCGCCTTCTGCGTGCGCGGTCGGCGTTTCAGGCGGGCAGAGGCGGAATCGTCTCCAATTCCTTGGCGTAAACGGGCTCCATGCGCGAGGTCAGCCCATGGCGGGCGAGCGCGGTCTCGTATTGCTCGCGGATGAAGGGCGATTCGTCGGCGTAATCGAGCTGGTCGCCGCCGAGCCGGCGACTGATCCAGCACATCATCACGCCTTGCGCGTTGCGCTGCGATCCATGTTTGAACGCGAGATAGCGCGCCGGCGTGACGCCTGAATTGAAATGCTGGTGAAACCATCCGTTGGGGGGCACGATCAGCGTGCCGATCTCCCATTCGTAGCGCCGCGGCTCTTCGCCGTCCGGCCACATCAGGGAATAGCCTTCGCCGCTCAGAATGATCACATGGGCGCCCGGCCCATGGGCGTGCGCTTTTTTATAGGTGCCGATCGGGAATTGCGAGATATGCCCGCCGATGGAGCTTTTCGCGAGATTGAAACGCACCATGCTGCTGCCCGCGCCGCGTTCTGCGGTGGAGGCGACCGAGACATTCACCGTGTCGGGAATGAAATTCGTCTCGAGGCGCAGGCCGTTCATTTTCCCCGCTGACGTGTAGTAATCGGGCTCTCCGTTGAAGCGATTGGCGAACTCGTAATCGCAGTTGAAGATGAAATCGAGGTCTTCATAGAGATTGATGACGGGAGGCGCATTCGTCACGGCGACGAAACGCGCGGGCGCCTGGCCTGATCCGTTGAAATGCTGATGCCATGTGTTCAGCGGAATGCCGAAAATGGCGCCGGCCTTCCATTCGAAGGTCGTGCGGGCGCCCTTGCTGTTCCAGATCGTGGTGGAGCCGCGTCCCTCCAGCACATAGATCATTTCCTCATAGATCTGGCGCTGCGGCGCGAGCTTGCCTGCGGGCGGAATTTCGCACACGTAGCAATCGTTCGTCGTGCGGGAGGCGTCATGATTGATGAACACGCCGCGCCCGCCGCGCCGCGCCCAGGGCTTCAGCTCGACATGACGCAGATTGGGCACGTAATGCCCGCTGATGACGTCGAGCCCTTCCGCGCGAACCCAGCGCAGATAGGGCGTGTCTTTTTCCGTGGCGAATTTCTGCGCTAGGTCTTCCGAGACGATTGCATCCCGTTTCGCCATTGTGATGTCTCTCTGCTTTCGCTCCCGTTTCGCGAAAGTGCCATTCCCGCGGCGTAGCGTCCAATTCCAAAAATGCGCCTCGCCATTCATGAACGGAATGAGCGCGGGTCAGAGGCCCGCGCGCAGGGCTGTCTTGAGGCGCTTCTCGTAGTCTTTGCGGACGCCCTCCAGATGGCGCAGGAACGCCTGCGCGGGAACGGAGAGGCCGCCCTGCGTCGGATGGAGCAGTTTCGTTTCGAACCGCACTTCGGGCTCGAAAGCGCGCAGCGCGACGCCGCCCGCCTCGAACTGGTCGAGCGCCGAAACGGGATCGATGATGGCGACGCCGCGGCCTTTGGCGACCATCCGGCCCGCGATGCTCGAATAGCCCGTTTCCGCGACCACGTTACGGCTGACGCCGGCTTGCGCGAACACAAGGTCAAGCAAATGGGAGAAGGCGGTCTCACGTCCCAGCGAGACGATGTTCTCTCGCTCGAGATCTTTCGCGCGCAGGGTCCGCACGCCGGCCAGGCGATGGTTCTGGGGAAGAATGCAGACGGCGGCGCCGGTCATGAAAGGCTCCGCCGCCATCCCGGCCATGGGCGCGGCGGAAGAGGTGAAGCCGATGTCGGCTTGCTGCGTGGCGATCCAGTCGGGCACATAGGAGGATCCGCGCACGTTCAGCGTGACGCGCATGTCCGCATGCCGTTCGAGAAAAGACGCCGCCGCATCGGGGAGAAAGCGAAGCGCGAGAGGCGGAATCGCGACGATCCGCACATGTCCGCCATGCCCATTGGCCAATCGCTTCGTGTTGCGCCCCAATTCCTCCACGGCTTGAAACACGCGGTCCGCCTGGCGCAGCAGCGTTTCCGCTTCGGGGCGCGCCAGGAGCCGCCCCTTCGTGCGCATGAAGAGCTTGAGTCCGGTGGAGCGTTCGAGCTGAGCGATGAGCTTGCTGATCGTGGGTTGGGTGAGGCGCAGAAGCTTGCCGGCCTCCGTCACCGAGCCCGAGCGCATGACGGCGCGAAACGCCTCGAGCTGGCGCAGGTTCATCCCATTCCTCCAAGGCATGCCATCGGCCGATTTGGGAATTGGACAGCAAATCCCCCCCGGTGGCAAGTTGACGGACGATCGGGCTGCGAAGGCGGGAGGCGGCGCGCGCCATGGACATGAACCCTCACGAATCGTCGCTGGCCGAGCGCATGCGGCGATTGACGCAATGCGGCCCGGGCACGCCTATGGGCGAATTGCTGCGCCGCTTCTGGCATCCGATCGCGACGGTGGAGACGGTCGGCAAGGGCGAGGCCAAGCCCATTCGCGTGATGGGCGAAGATCTGACGCTCTATCGCGGCGACAGCGGGCGCGCTTATCTCGTGGGCGGCCATTGCGCGCATCGGCGCACGCTGCTGCACACCGGATGGGTTCAGGGCGAGAAGTTACGCTGCATCTATCATGGCTGGCGGTTCGACGGGGACGGCCAATGCGACGAGGCGCCGGCGGAAGGCGCCGCCGTCGCCGCCCGCACGCGCATTCCGGGCTATGCGCTGCGCGAATATTGCGGCCTCATTTTCGCTTACATGGGCGCGGGCGAAGCGCCGGAATTCGACCTGCCGCGCAAGGCGGCTTTCGAGCGACCCGGTCTGATGGTGCTCGCGCGAAAGCAGGTCTGGCCCTGCAATTGGTTTCAGATGGTGGAGAACTCGCTGGACGCCGTGCATGTGAGTTTCGTTCATCTGGCGGGCAAGGTCGGGCCCTTCGGCGAGGCCGTCACGGCGAGCGTGCCGGAGCTGGAATATCTCGAGACCGAAGCCGGCGTTCGCCAGATCGCGACCCGCTCGAAGACGAATGTGCGCGTCAGCGACTGGTCGTTCCCTAACAATAACCACATCGTCACGCCCGGCCGCACGAAAGACTCCGCCTGGGTCCATCGCGGGGTCTGGAACGTGCCGGTCGACGACACGCATACGATGAAGATCGGCGTCTACGCCAGTCCCTCGGAAGGGCCGGAGAGCGATCGCGACACGCTGGCGCATTTCAAGACCTATGGCGACTATAATCCCGCCGAACATCACGACGCGCTCTTCCATCGCGGCGAATGGCCGGAGGATCCTTCGCTGCAGCTCACCCCTGCGCAGGATTACGTCGCCATCATGGGGCAGGGAGAAATCGCCGATCGCACGCTTGAGCGATTGGGGAAATCGGACGCAGGAATCGTTCTGTTGCGCCGGATTTTCTGGCGTGAGATGGAATCGTTGAAAAGCGGCGCGCCGTTGAAGGAATGGCGTCGGCTGGCGGAAGCCGTCGATCTGCCCGCGCCGCGCGCCGCGGAATGAAAAGGCGCCGCGCGCGCAGGGACGGCGGTTATGGCAAGCCGCGAAGACGGCGGGACTTTGCTGGGGCTGCAGGCGGCGTGCAGACGGATCATAGGGAGGAGCGCATGAAAAGGACCATCGGCGCCGTTCTGATCGCATCCGTCGGAGCGCTCGTCGCCGCGCCGCAAGACGCTCGCGCGGCGACGCCCAGCTTCGCCGGCAAAAGCATCACGATGATCATTCCCTCCACGCCCGGCGGGGGCACCGACACGACAGGGCGCGCGATCGGAGCCTTTCTCGCCGATCACCTGCCGGGCAAGCCGAGCCTCGTCATCCGCAACATGCCCGGCGCGAACGGCATGACGGCGCTCAACTTCTTCGTGCGGCAGGTCGAGGCCGACGGCTTCACGCTGACGATGGGCTCCAGCTCGCAGGCCGATCCCGTTCACTATCGCACCCCGCAGGCCTTCTACAATCCGTCCGATTTCGAAATCATCGGCGGCGCGGGTCGCGGCGGAACGGTGCTCATGATCAATACGGACGCGCTCGCACGCCTGCGCGACCCCAAAGCCGCGCCCGTTGTGATGGGATCGCTCGTCGGCGTGCCGCGTTCGGGCATGTTGTCGACTGCGTGGGGCATTGAATTCCTAGGATGGAACGCGAAGTGGGTCGTCGGCTATCCCGGCACGAACGACCTCATGCTCGCGCTCTCGCGCGGCGAGATCGACATGACTTCGACGGGCAATATGTTCCAGATCGCGAAATTTCTCTCGGACGGCAAGTTCAAGGTGCTCAGCCAATCCGGCGCGCTTGAAAACGGCGCCTTCGTGGCGCGCGAGGATTTTGGAGGCGCGCCGCTCTTTCATGAGCAAATGAAGGGCAAGATCCGGGACGAGGTCGCGGCCAAAGGTTTCGCTTATTGGAGCAGCCTCACCGCCATCGACAAATGGCTCGCCCTTCCCGCCAAGACGCCGAAACCAGTGGTGGAGGTCTATCGCGAGGCTTTCAAGGCTGCGACCAAAGATCCCCGCTTTGCGGAGAAGGGCAAGACCTTGAGCGAGGATTTCGAGCCGATGTCGCATGAAGACGTCAAGATGCTTCTGACCTCCCTGAGCGATACGCCTCTGGAGGCCACGGACTACATCAATAAGATGCTGCGCAAGCAGGGGCTCGATCCCGGTGGGAAGTAAGCCATGAGCACGGATGAGGCGGGGGGCGCGGCGATGACCGGCGCAGATGTCGACTATGCGCAGGCGCAGTCCGACTGGGCCGCCGCAGGCCTTGCGCCGCTCTGGGAGAGCGCGGTTTCGCACAAGGCCGAATCCCGGGAGGCCCCATTGCTGGCGTGGCGCTGGCGCGATGTGGAGCCGCATGTGGAACGCGCGATCAGGCTCGTCTCGCCGCAGAATGTGGAGCGTCGCGTTCTGCTGTTCGCCGATCCCGCGCTCAGTTCGCCCGGCCGCGCACAAACGTCGCGCATGCTCAACGCGGGCCTGCAAGTTCTCCTGCCCGGCGAATCCGCCCGCGCGCATCGGCATACGATCGACGCGATTCGCCTCGTCCTGCAGGGCTCCGGCGCCGTCACGCGCGTGGATGGCGAAGACTGCAAGATGGAGCCCGGCGATTTGATCCTCACGCCCGGCGGCGCTTGGCACGAACATCTGCACGCGGGCGCGCAGCCCATCGTGTGGCTGGATGGATTGAACGGGCCCATGCACCGATTTCTGGGCACGGCCCTGTTCGAGGCCGGTCCGGGTCCGGACTTCGGCGCGCCGCAAGACGTGGCGCGCATCGATGCGGCCTTCAGGCCCGACCACGAAGGCGGTCGCCTGTTTCGTTACCCCTATGAACGACTCGTCGCCGCCTTGGACGCGGCGCCCCTCTCGCCGCAGGGTTACGCGCGCGTGCGTTATGTTGATCCCGCAGGGGGCGCGAACGCCATTGCGCTGATGGACCTTTCGGCGATTCGCATTCCCGCCGGCGGCGCGACGTCGCCCTTCCGCACCAACGCCACCACGATCAATGTCGTGTTGGACGGGGAGGGCCAAACCGATTGCGGGGCGCGCGCGTTCGAATGGCGCAAGCGCGACGTGTTCGTCACCCCTGCAAACGTCGATGCGCGCCATAAGGCCAAAGCCGGCGGCGCGCGCATTTTCCAGATGTCGGATCGGGAGGTCTATCGTCGGCTCGGCCTGCTGCAGGAATTCTGCGGAGACGGAAACGACATGGTCCGCGCCCCGGATTGAAAAGGAACGCCAAGTTGCAGAAGATCGCTTTCCCCTATCGCGCCGCAACGCATTTGAACCTGCTGCATGTGGTTTCCGAGTCCGGCTCCTGGGAACGCCATGGGCTGGACGTGAACTACGATTATCAGGTCACCAAAAAAGAAGCCCATGCTCTGGTCGCCGCCGGCGAAATCGAATTCGTCGGCGGCAATCACGTCTCCACCTATGGCAAGCGCGCCCGGGGCGATAATTGGGTTTATGTCGGGCAGACGCTGAATGTCGTGCGCACGAAACTCGTTGTGCGTCCCGATTCCGGCATTCATGGCGTGGCGGATCTCCGGGGCAAGAAGGTCGGCGTGCGCGGCACCCATCCCAGCCTCAACGACTGGCTGTTCCTCAAGCAGCACGGCCTCGACGCCGATCGCGACGAAGTGGAGCTCGTCAGGAAAGTTCAGGGGCTGGAGAATATCGAGGCTGCGACGCAACTCGAAGGCGATCAG
>CAIXDD010000038.1 GCA_903918155.1 uncultured Hyphomicrobiales bacterium | reverse complement strand
GCCGCCGTGGACGAGGCCGCCCGCGCCTTCGTGGGCGCCCTTGCGGCGTCGGGTTTCGTGGCGCGCTATGGCGCGTCTGCGGACGCGTCCTCGACGCAGGCGAGCGTCTCGGCGGACCCGTTCGCGCGCGAGATCACGCTCGTCGCCGGGGAGCCGAGTTCGACGGGCGCGCAGGCGCTCACGCTCTCCGCGCTTGGGATCGACGCCACCGTGCAGGTCCCGGGCGCCCTGCGTGTCAAGGCCAGCGTGTCGCATGAGGGCGAAGGCGCCAGCGAGCAAGCCAGCCTGCGGGTCGCCAACCGGCTTGAGTCGAGCCTCGGCGTCGTCAGCCTCGCCTATTCTTATGTGGGCGAGGCGGAGACGCGCGTGGCGCGCACGGAAGACGGCATGCCGCAGGAAAGCGTCGCCTTCGCCTTTTTCGGCGGCGCCCAGACGCCGAGGGCCGACATGCCCGCCGCCGGACAGGCGACTTATTCCGGCGCCTTCATGGGCAAGGAAGTCGTCGTCACGCGCGGCGCGGCTTTCGGCGGCGCGCTCGACATCGCCGGCGACGTGACCATGACGGCGGATTTCGCGGCGGGACTGGTGAACGGGCGCATCGCAGACATTCGCCCGCGCGCGCCATCGGCGACGGCGGGCCCGTCTCCCTATTCCATCGGCTTCAGCGGCGTCATCGACGGCGCCCAGTTTTACGGCGACGCGAGCCTTCACGAGGCGGGCTCGGAGCAGCGCTTGCCGGGCGCGTCGCAAACAGGGGCGATGCAGGGCGGCTTCTTCGGCCCGAAGGCCGCGGAGGCGGCGGGCGCGCTGGCGATCAAATCCGTCACGGGGCCGACGACCACGCTCGTCACCGGCGCCTTCGGCGCGAAGAAACAATAGAGGCCCCATGCGCCGCTTTGCGTTTCTCCTCTGCGCCGTCTTCGCATTCGCCGCAGGAGGGCAGGCGACTGCGCAAGGCGCAAAGGATGCGACTGCGCAAAGCGCAAAGGATGCGCCCGCGCTGGCGAGCGGCGCGCCGGAACATGCGCGCACGCGCGCGATTCTCGAGCAGGCCGAGCGCTTCATCGATCAGGGCCGTTTCGACGACGCCCGCATATTGCTCGACGCTTTGGCGCGCGAGGACGATTACGCGCGCGTCTATGGCGCCTTCGTCGATGCGCGGCTGGAGGAGGCGAGCGGACGGCTCACCCGCGCGCGCGACGCCTATCGCAAGATCCTCGCCGCCCGTCCCGGACTCGCGCGCGTGCAATTGCATCTTGCGCGCACGCTGGCGCAATTGGAGGACCATGAGGGCGCGCGCGTCCACTTCGAGTCCGTGCTGGGCGCGCCGGACATCGCCGCCCCGCTGGCCGACCGCGTGCGGCAGGACGCGCGCGCGCTGGAGGGGGCGAAGCGCTGGAGCGCGCAAGGCTATGTCACTCTTGCGCCCACAACCAATATGACGAGCGGCACGTCGCAGGAGCGCGTGACCATCGGACAGCTCGATTTCACGCCGGCGAAATCGGGCCAGCGCAAGTCGGGACTGGGCGCGCTCTACGGCGCCGATCTCGCCTATGCGGCGCCTTTGTCGGACGATTGGGGATGGTTGGCCACGCTCTCCACCCTCCATCGCGATCATACGCATCGCACGTTCGACGACCGCAGCGTGCGCGCCGCCTCGGGCCTGCGCTATCTGCTTCCCGCCGGCGTCGCCACGCTGGAGATGGCGGGCCAGCGGCGCTGGTTCGGCGGCGCCGATTATCTCTACGCCTTCGGGCCGCAGGCGACCGCGCGGCTGTTCGTCGGCCAGCGCAACCGGCTCACCTTCTCCGCCAGCGCCATGGCGCAGCGCTATGACGAGGAGGATTACCGCAACGGCCATCGCCTCGCGTTCAACGCAAGTTTCGACCGGTTCACCAGGCAGGGCCAGTTTCTGCGGCTGGGCGCAAGCGTGGAGCGGGAACGCGCGCGCAACGATCATCTCGCCTTCCATGAATTGGGCGGTCTCGTCGGCTATAATCTGGAATTGCCGATGGGGATGACGATCTATCCCGAAGCGAGCTATGCGCGCCGCGATTACGAGGGCGATTTCCCGCTGATGAGCGCGCCGCGCCGCGACCGTCGCTTCATGGGCTCGATGACGTTCGTGAAAAAGGATTTCACCTTCGGCGGCCTCGCGCCGCGCCTGCAGGTCACCTATACGGACAATCGCTCGAACGTGAAGCTCTTCCAATACGACCGGCTCGATTTCAACCTCACGCTCACCCGCTCGTTTTGAGGCGCGCAACGAAACCTCGGCGTCAGCGTTGATCGTGACGCAGTGCGGAGGCGAAGCCGATGGAGGGGAGGGACCGCGCGGGGGCGCATGCGCTGCTTCTGCGCAATCCGGCGAGCGGGCGGGCGGGCGAGGATCTCGCGCCCGTGCAGGCGCGCTTCGAGGCGGGGGGACTGAATCTCGTGGACGCGCCCGAGGAGGCGGAGGCCTTCGCACGGGCGGCGCACGCGGCCGCGCTCATCGTGGTGGCGGGCGGCGACGGCACGCTGCATCGCGCGGCGCCGCGCTTGCTGGCGGCGCGCCGGCCCTTCGCCGTCCTGCCGCTGGGCACCGCCAATGATCTCGCGCGCTCGCTGGGCGTGCCCAGCGATCCGCTGGCGGCGGCGGAGCTTGTCTTTTCGGGGGGTCTGCGCACGATCGATCTTGGCGAGGTGAACGGCGTGCCCTTCTTCAACGTCGCGAGCGTCGGCGTGAGCGTCGAGCTTGCGCGGGAGCTGACGGGCGAGACGAAACGTCGCTTCGGCTCGTTCAGCTACGCCATCGCCGGCGCCCGCGCGCTTTTGCGGGCGCGCCGCTTCGCCGTGACGATCGAGAGCGCGAAGGGGGCGCGGCGCGCGCGCACGTTTCAGGTGGCGATCGGCAACGGCCGCTATTACGGGGGAGGCATGAGCGTGCATCACGCCTGCGACATCGGCGACGGGCGGCTTTATCTCTACAGCCTCGAAATGCGCAGCCTGTGGCGCCTCCTGTTCATGGCGTTCGATTTTCGCGCCGGCGTTCACGGGGCGTGGGAGGAGGTGCGCACGCAGGAGGGAGTCTGGTTCACGCTGCGCACGCGCCGGCCGCGCGCGATCAATGCGGATGGCGAGATCATCGGGCGCACGCCCGCCCATATCCGCCTCTTGCCGGGCGTCCTGCAGGTCTATGCGCCAGCGGACCCGCCCTGAGCGTCGGGCGTGAGCAGACGCGCGCCCGCGCGCGCCGGCTGGATCAGCCAGAGCCCAGCGCCATTGGCCAGAGCCACCGCGCCCGCGCAAAGCAGAAAGGCCTGCGCGAACCCCTGCGCGGGCGCATCGGCGCCGGCGATCAGCACGCCCGACGCATAGGGCGCCAAAATCCCCGCCAGGCCGGCTGCGGCGTTGCCGATGGAGAGAATGGCCGCGCGCTGGCTCTCGGGCGCAATCTCCGCCATGGCCGCCTGCGCCGGGGCGACGATGGCGTTGGGCAGCGCCAGGCCGCAGCAGATCAGCGCGAGCTGCAGGCCGACGCCCGCCTCTTGCGCGAACGCGGCTCCGGCGAGGCATGCGGCGCCGAGCAGGCCGAGCGCGCAGGGCAGGGCGCCGCGCGCGATCCGGCTCGATCCGCGCCGCAGCAATAGCCATTGCGACGCCCAGCCGGTGGCGAGCACCACGAAGGCGCCGCCGAGCCAGGGCAGCGCGCTGACAAGGCCCACCTGCGCTTCGCTCACCCGCAACGCCGTGCGCAGGAAGGCGGGAAACCAGACGATGAGCAGCGCCAGCGTCCAGGCGGAGGCGAACATCGCCGCCCACAGGCTCAGCATGGTGGGGTTGAGGATGAGCCGGAGATAAGGCGCAGGCGGGCGCTGCGCCGCCGTCGGGCGCGCGGCGGCCTCCTCGCCCGTCCTGCGCGCGCTCGCGCCGTCGCCGCCCAGCGCGAGCCATATGGCGGCCCAGACGAGCCCCGCGACGCAAAGCGCGGCGAAGGCCGCGCGCCAGCCGTAAGCGAGGATGATCTCGTTCAGGATCGGTCCCGCGACCACGACGCCCATGGCGGAGCCTTGCGTCACGATTGCGGTGGGCAGGGCGCGTCGCGCGTCGGGAAACCATTTGTAGGCGCAATGCAGCGCCGCCGGATAGGCCGGCCCCTCGCCCGCGCCCAGCGCCATGCGCGACACGAGCAAGGCGTGGAAGCCGCCGCCCAGCGCCATGGGCGCCTGCGCCGCCGACCACGCCAGCGCGAAACAAAACAGCACGCCGCGCGAGGGAAGACGGTTCACCAGAAAGCCCGCGACGAGGGCGGAGAGCGTGAAGCACAGGAAGAAGGCCGAGCCGATCAGGCCGAAGCGCCGCGCGTCGAGGCTCAGATCGCGCATGATCGGCTCGGCGGCGAGGCCGAGAATCGCGCGGTCTGCGTAATTGATGAGCATGAAGAAGAAGAGCAGGACGACGACGCGCCAGCGCCCCTCAAGGGATGAATCGGAAGAGGCGGGGGCGGCGTCACGCATCTTCGAGACTATGCGCATGCACGCAACCGAACAATCTTTCCCGCTCGCTGGCTTGGGACGCGTGGAAGGGATGGCGCGCCACGATCTCCGCGCCGACGGCCCGCAGATCAATCTGAAATAGAGCCAGCGGCTTGATCAGCATCGGATAGGGGCGCGGCTGCGTGAGCGGTTCAGCGCGAAACTCACGCCGGTAGAAGGGGAGATGCTCCTTTCGCACGGCGGCCAATATCAAGTCCGCTTCAAAATGCGTCGCGGCGAGCATGCTCAGTCGTACGGTCGCATAAGGCAGGTAAGGATGGAGGCGCGCCTTGTCATAGTCTGCGACCAGACGCGTGATGTCGATGATCCTCGCGCCGGACGCGAGCTTTCCCGGCGTTATGTCCGGATAAGCATGCATCAAGGGCGAATCCGGAAAGGAATCGCATAGCAAATGCATTCGCAAGGCGGCGCAGAGTTCGCCGCGCACCAGAACGGCGACATTGTAGCAATTCGGCATATCGTCGAATCGGTCGGCGAGAACGCCGGCCGCATTCGGCTCGATGTTTCCTTCCCGCAGATTCGCCGCGTAGCGCAAGCGCCGAACGGCCTCGATGTCCGCTCGCGAGGTGACGAGAGAATAATCCACTTCGTGCAGAAAGCTCGCCACTTTCGATGCAAAACCGCTCCCGCCCGCGAGTGCGTTCGACATGACATGATCCAAAATCGATGTTGCGCTGCGCGCAAATGAAATGATTAACGAGTCGATTATTGAGGCGGCTTAATCGAAAAGCAACCGCAAAGGCGCAGCATTCCCGTCTGTTGTTTATGCGGCGCAGCCATCGATGAGCTTTTGCGATTTCATATCACGCGGCGCCCATTCAACGCGCACGAAGGCGTTGGCGGCGCGCCTGAATGATTTCGTCTTCGTGGCGCTTTTCAGCCTCGCCACGCTTCTGGCCATTGCGGAGGCATGGGACGTGATGTCGAGCGGCGCGACGTTCGCCCTTTGGGCGCTGACGGGCGCCGCTCTTTTCGGTTTTGCGCGTGAACATCGAGCGAAAGCCGTGCTTGCCGACAAATTGCGATTGGCGGAGAAAGAATATGCCGCCGTTCTCAATTTCAACAACGCCGAGTATGACGGCAAGTCGAAGCTGATCGAATTGACGCTCAACCACATGAATCAGGGCGTCGCGGTGATCCGGCCCGATGGACGTTTCTGGCTCTATAACAAGCGCGCGCTCGAATATGCGGGGATCGACGATCCACCCTTTCCCGCCACCACGCGCGCGGTGGTGGAGCAGCAATTCCGCAATGGGGAGTTCGGGCCCGACGGCTCGCTTCTGCCTGAAGACGTGCGCGTCTTCCTGCTGACGGGCAAGGGGCGTCCGCCGAAATCCTACGTCCGCAAAAGGCCCAATGGCGTGATCCTTGAGATCCGCAGCGATCCCATGCCCGACGGCAGCCTGATCCAGACCTACACCGACATCACGGAACTCGCGCGCGCCAAGGAGGCGGCGGAGGCGGCCGCGCGCGCGAAATCGAATTTCCTCGCCGTGATGAGCCATGAAATCCGCACGCCGCTCAACGGCGTCCTCGGCGCGGCGCAGGCCATGCGCGTCACGCCCCTCAGCGCCGTGCAAGAAAAATACGTGCAGACCATCGCGTCTTGCGGGGAGGCTCTGCTCGCCCTGATCGACGACATTCTCGATCTCTCGCGGCTGGAAACCTCAGGCGCAGGCCTGCAGGACAGCGTGATCGATCCGCGCGAGACGCTGCGTCAGGCTTTTCTCGTCACCCGCGCGGCGGGCGAGGCGAAGGGCCTGCGCATGTCCCTCGAAGGGCTCGAGACCCTGCCGCCGGCGATTTTCGCCGATGGCGCGCGGCTTCGTCAGGTGGTGATCAATCTGCTCGCCAATGCGGTGAAATTCACGCCGGCGGGCGAGGTGTCGCTGGTCGCGCGCGTGGAGACCGGCGCGCAGGGTCCGCGTCTGCGCGTGCGGGTGCGCGATACGGGGGTGGGCGTGGCGCCGGAGGCGCTCGCGCGCGTGTTCGAAGCCTTCGAACAGGAGAGCGGCGACGTGCAGGCGCGCTTTGGGGGCGCGGGTCTGGGCCTGTCCATCGTGCGCGCGGTCGTCGACGCGATGGGCGGGCGCGTGGAGGCGCAAAGCGCGCCGGGCGTCGGCAGCGCCTTCGGCTTCGACATTCCCCTTCGCATCGCGCATGCGACGCAGGCGGCGCAGCCGGCGCATGATCCCGCGTCCTGCGCGGCGCCGGGGCCCTCCCGCCGCATTCTGGTGGCGGAGGACGTGGGCACCAATCAATTGGTGATCGAGGCGATCCTGGCCTCCCTCGGCCATCGCGTGGTCGTGGTGAGCGACGGCGCGCAAGCGCTGGCGCGCCTTGCGGGGGAGCCGTTCGATCTGGTGATGCTCGACATGCGCATGCCGGGCATGGACGGGCTGGAGACGGCGCGCCGTCTGCGGGCCTTGTCGGGCCCGGCCGCGCGCCTGCCGGTCGTGGCGCTCACCGCCAACGCCTTTCCGCAGGATCGCGCCGCCTGTCGCGCCGCCGGCATGGATGATTTCCTGAGCAAGCCCTTCGACCGCGCGCAGATCGACGCGACGATCCGGCGCCTATGCGCCCACGCGCCTTCCTTTTCCCCCGCGCCCGCAGAGGCGCCGCCGCAAGGAGTCCCCATGCCTGAGATGACCGCCGCCGCTTCTCTCCCGCCCTGCGAAGTCCCGCGTTGCGGGGAGGAAGGCGCGCCGCTCGCAGGCTCCACCCTGCATGTCTGCGCCCATCATGGGCAGGCGATCCCGCCGGTCCTGCGCGCGCGTCTGGGCCGCGCGGCGCGCCGGCGCGCGCGCCTGCAGGCCTATTGGGACGACGAGGCGGCCTATGAGGCCGTGGTCGCCGCCGGCCGCTACATGAAGCTCGCCCATGCCTCCTGCTGCGCCGAAGAGCATGAGGAGGCCGCGCGCCAAAGCGCGCTGCTCGCGCTCCTGCTCACGCAAGGGGCGCAGGGCAGGGCCCCCGCGCCCGCCGAGGAGGGGGACTTGCGGGAGCCCCGCCGCAGCGCCTGAGCGCGTCCGGCTTCGTTGAGCAGGCGCGCGGCTGTGCTATGAAGCCGCGCAAGCGTGCGGGCCGGAGGGGCCGCGGAATGCGGGAGGATGCGATGGCGGGCGTGACGAAAGTGGCGGTTCTCGACGATTATCTCGGGATCGTGCCGCACTATGGCGATTGGGCTGGTCTGGGGCCCGAGGTCGAAACCGTTTTCTTCCGCGAGCATCTCGCCAGCGTGGAGGCCGCCGCCGCCGCGCTCGCGCCCTTCGACGCGCTGAGCCTCATGCGCGAACGCATGCCGCTGCCCAAGGCGCTCATCGACCGGCTGCCGAACCTGAAGCTCGTCGTCACCACAGGCGGCAAGAACCGCT
>CAIXDD010000037.1 GCA_903918155.1 uncultured Hyphomicrobiales bacterium | reverse complement strand
GGCCGCGTCGGCCACCTTGTCGAGACCCTGATCGAGCCGCTCGTCCAGCAGATAGGCGAAGGCGGCCAGACCCGCGCCCAGCGCCGCAAGCCCGCCTAATCCGATCCAGCCCCAGGGCGCGCTGGCTGCGCCCGACGGCCCGCCGCGCCCGCCGGAGGCGCCGGATTGCGCGCCGGATTGGGCGCCAAGCGGCGAGCCAAGCGGCGCGTTGAGATCGTCGGGGCCGGCCATGCGATGCGCTCCTCATGAGTCAAACGGCCCGGCGCGCAGGGCGGCCGGGTGTCGCGAACGCGGGAACTAAACGGGAAACGCGACGCCCAACGAGGCGAATGAACGCGAGGACGAACGAGAACGAATGAACGAATAAACGAAAAAGCGACTCAACCAAGATGCGCGCGGGCGGCTCGCCTCAGCTGCGTAGGCGGCGAGCGGCGCAGGCTTGTCCGCCCGCCGCCGCCGCCTCACGCGTCAATTGGCGGCGGGTTTGGGCGCCGCGTCTTCCTTCGCCGTCTCCATCAATTGGGCGGCGGTCTTCACGCCGCGCAGCAAATCGGCGGCGGCGATCAGTTGCTTGTCCTTCGTGACGTCGGGCGGAACATAGGCCTGCGAGCCGCTCTTCTCGTCCTCGCCATTGCGCAAATGCCCGCGCAGGGAGGCCTCGCCCTTCGTGCTGTCGCGGCCTTTCAGCTCGTCGGGCACGTCCTGAAGGATCTGGATGTCGGGATCGATTCCCTTGGCCTGGATCGAGCGGCCCGAGGGCGTGTAATAGCGCGCCGTCGTCAGCCGCAGCGCGCCATTGTTCTGGCCGAGCGGAATGATCGTCTGCACGGAGCCCTTGCCGAAGGAGCGCGTGCCGATGATCGTCGCGCGCTTGTGGTCCTGCAGCGCGCCCGCCACGATTTCGGAGGCCGAGGCGGAGCCGCCGTTGATGAGCACGACGACGGGCTTGCCCTTCGAGAGGTCGCCGGGGCGCGCGCTGTAGCGCTGCGTCTCTTCGGCGTTGCGGCCGCGCGTGGAGACGATCTCGCCGCGCTCGAGAAAGGCGTTCGACACGGCGATGGACTGGTCGAGCAAGCCGCCGGGATTGTTGCGCAGGTCGAGGATATAGCCCTTGAACTTGTCGGCGGCGATCTCCGACTGGAATTTCGCGATGGCGCTCTTGATGCCGTCGAAGGTCTGTTCGTTGAATTGCGTGACGCGGATATAGCCGATGTCGTCGCCTTCCAGACGCGTGCGCACGGCGCGGATCTGGATGCGGTCGCGCGTGATGCGGAAGTCGCGCTGCTCCTTGGCGGAGCCGCGCGTGACGGTGAGCTTCACGCTCGTGCCGATGGCGCCGCGCATCTTGTCGACGGCCTGGTTGAGCGAAAGGCCCTGCGTGGATTCGTCGTCGATGGCGCTGATCACGTCGCCCGCCATGATGCCCGCGCGCGAGGCGGGCGTGTCGTCGATGGGCGTGACGACTTTCACCATGCCGTCTTCCTGCGTCACCTCGATGCCGAGCCCGCCGAATTCGCCGCGCGTCTGCACCTGCATGTCGCGGAAGCTCTTGGGGTCCATATAGCTCGAATGGGGATCGAGCCCGGTGAGCATGCCGTTGATGGCGGTTTCGATGAGCTTTTGATCGCTCGGCCGCTCGACGTAATCGGAGCGCACCTTTTCGAACACGTCGCCGAACAGGTTCAGGCTGCGATAGGTTTCGGAAGGGGCCGCGATGACGGAATTGATGAGGCGCGCGTTCGTGGCCAGCGTGGCCGCGCCCGCTCCGAAAGCGGCGCCGAGCATGAGTAATGAGACCTTGCGCATTATCCGCGAACCTTTTCCCGTTCCGACTTCGCCCACCAGGGGCCTGGATCGATCGCCGCGCCGTCTTTGCGAAACTCGACGTAGAGAATGGGTTGGGCCGCGCCGATGGCGATCGCCGCCGCGGTCTTTCCCGATGCGTCGCCCATGGAGGCGACGGGCTCACCCGCAAGAACGAATTGGCCAATGGCGACGTTGATGCGATCCATGCCGGCCAAGACGACATAATAGCCGTCGCCGGCGTTGATGATCAAGAGTTGCCCGTAGGTTCTGTAGGGTCCGGAGAAAGAGACCCAGCCGTCCGTCGGGGAAGCCACCAGCGCGCCGGGGCGCGTGGCGATGGAAAGGCCGCGCTCGCTGCCGCCGAAGCCGTCGGGCGCGCCGAACGTCTTGCGGATCTCGCCGGCGACGGGCAGCGGCAAAAGGCCGCGCGCCTGGGCGAAGGCCACCGCGGGCGCAAGCCGGGCCGTTTCCCCCAGCGTGCCGGGGCGCGGCGCGTCCTGCGGGCGCGCGAGCGCGAGGCGCTTGCGCTCCGCCTCCGCGGCGCGGGCGGCCTCCGCGGCGCGCTTGCCGCCGTCGGTTTCGTCCTCCATGCGCGCGATCAGCTCGCGCAGGTCCAGCGTCTGCCTTGCGAGGGCGCGCGCGCGTTCGTGCTGTTCGCCCAGCGAGCGTTCGGCCGCGCTCTGGGCGTCGCGCCGGGCCTCCATGATGGCGGAGACGCGTTCGCGCTCGTCGGCGAGGCGGCCAAGTTCGGCGCGGCGCTGGTCGCGCTCCACGCCGATGCGTTTGCGCAGCTCCACCAGTTCGGCGAGATCGGAGGCGAGCGCGTCCGCCTCCATGCGCAATTCCGGCATCAGCCCGCCCAGCGTCATGGCGATGCGGATCGCGCGCAGGGCGTCGTCGGTGCTGATGAGTATGGCGGGCGGCGGGCGGCGCCCGAGCCGCTGGAGCGCAGCGAGAATGTCGGCCAGCACGTCGCGGCGCTGGTCCAGCGAGCGGCGGATCGCCTGTTCGCCGGCCTGCGAGGCTTCGAGCCGGCGTTCGATCTCGCTGATGCGGCCTTCCAGCGCCTGCACCCGGCCCGTGGTCTGCAGCAGCGCCGCCGACAGGCGCGCGCGGTCGCTGCGGATCATCTCCACGTCGGTCTCGATCTTGCGGCGCTGTTCGGCGGTCAGGCGCATCTCGTCTTCGAGGCCGCGCAATTCCTGCTGGCGCGATTCGATGGCCTGCCGGCGCGGGTCGTCCGCAAGAGGCGCGGCTTGAGGAGCGGCTTGCGGAGCGGCAGGAGGGGCGATTTGCGGGGCGATTTGCGCGCGCGCGGGCGCCGCCCACGGGGCGGCGAGCCCGCAGCCGAGCGCGAAGGCGAGGCAGGCCAGAGCGGATCCGCGCGTCAAACCGTCTCCCGCGTTCAAGGTTCCCTCATGCGCGCGCCGCCTGCGAATCGCGGCGAGCGCGCGAGCGCGAGCATAATGGGCTTGCGCGCGCGCGTAACGCCTTCCTCGATCAGGCGCGGTGATAGGGGTGGCCCGCGAGAATGGTGATCGCCCGATAGGCCTGTTCGGCGGCCAGAATCCGCACGATCTGGTGCGGCCAGGTCATGGCGCCGAAGGCGAGCGCGAGATCGGCGCGCGCGCGCAGGCTTTCGTCGAGTCCGTCGGGGCCTCCGATCAGCAGGGCGTAGGCGCCTGCGCCGGAATCGCGCGTCTTGCCGAGATCGGCCGCGAAGGCTTCGCTGCCCATGGCCTTGCCGCGTTCGTCGAGGGCGACGAGGCGCGCGTTCGCGGGCAGAAGGGCGAGCAGGGCGCGCGCCTCTTCGGCCTTGCGGTCTTCGGCGCGCCGGGCGCGGCTTTCCTCGATTTCGCGCATTTCGAAGCCCGTGAGGCCGATTGCGCGGCATGCGGCGCGCGCGCGCTGCTCGTAGCGGGCGACCAGGTCTCGTTCGGGCCCGGCTTTCAGCCGGCCCACTGCGGCGAGGATGAGCTTCATATGCGCCCCGGGCTGCGGCGTCCGGCGGCGCGGGTCAGACCGCGCGCGGTCCGTTGGCGGTTTCGCTCGGCCGGTCGCCGCCCCACATCTTTTCGAGATTGTAGAAGGCGCGCACTTCCGGCCTGAACACATGGACGATCACGTCGCCGGCGTCGACGAGGACCCAGTCGCAATGCGGCAGGCCCTCGATGCGCGGCGCGGCGACGCCGGCGGCCTTGCACGCTTTCATCACCCGGTCGGCGATGGCGCCCACATGGGTGTTGGAGCGTCCGGTGGCGATCAGCATCGCATCGGCGATCGTGCTCTTTCCGCCCAGGTCGATGGCGACGAGATTCTCCGCCTTGGCGTCTTCAAGGGCCGTCATCACGTCCAGCATCAGCGGAGTGCGTTCGATCTCGGTTTGCGCGAGGATGGCCGGCGGGCCGGCGTCGGCCGGCGTCTTCGCTGTCTCGCTCAATCTTTCGCTCAGGGGATCGTTCTCCAATGGCCCGCCGCGCGCTGCGCCGCGGATGGGCGTAACATGGCCCTTCGGGCGCTGTTTTTCAATTCAATTCGCGGCCGAGGGGTCATCCGTCTGCGCGCCGAGGCGGCGCGAGAGGCGGCGCGCGGCCTCGCGCAGGGCGGCGCCGTTCACGCCGTCGCCCGCCGTGTCGAGCCCGCCATAGGGGCCGATGATGGTCAGCGCCGCGCGCATCTGGCCGGAATGATCGAAGACCGGCGCCGCCAGCGCCGAGGCTTCCGGCAGGATCGTGGGGCGCGAGGTGGCGAGGCCGTCGCGGCGGATCTGCGCCAGCGTCGCCTGCAGGCTTTCGGCCGTGAAGCCGCCGTCGAGGCCGCGCCCGCGCGCCCGCTCGATCAGCTCGGCGGCGCCGCCGGCCGGCTTGTGGGCGAGAAAGACCAGGCCCGTCGCCGTGACCAGCAGATTGGCCACGCCGCCCACGCGCACTTCGTAGATGGAGGGGCGGCGCCCGTCGATCTTGGCGACCAGAACGGGGCCTTCCTCGCTCCAGACCGACAGAACCACCGTTTCGCCCGTCTGGACCGACAGGCTTTCCAGCGTCTCGCGGCCGACTTTCATGAAATCGGTGCGGGTGAGGGCGGCCAGGCCCAATTGCAGGGCGTCCTCGCCCAGATCGTAGCGGCCCGTGTCGCGGTCCTGCTCCACCAGCCCCGCCCGCGCCAGACTCACGAGATAGCCATGGGTCATGCTGCGGCTCATGCCCGCGCGGCGGGCGAGGTCGCTCAGGCGCAGCGGCCCGCCGGCGTCGCGCATGCAGCGCAGGATCAGCGCGCCTTTCTCGATGGAGCGGATGCCCCCGCCGCCCTCCGACCGGCGCGTGGCGCGCGCGCCCTGCGATCCGGCGACGCTTTCGCGCTCGCCGCCGACGCTTTCGCGCTCGCCGCTCCGAAACTCCACCGACCCGCCCCTTCAGCCAAGCCGCCGCCTTGACGCGGCGGAGCGGCGATTCCACAATGCGCGACACGTATAAGATTATTATACGCGCTGCAAGCGGGACGCGCCGACGCAGAGGGCGCGCCGTCAGGGAGAGGCCCATGGATCCGATCGAGCGCGCGCGGCGCGACGTCGTCATCGCCAATCGCATTCTCGCCCAGCAGAAAGTGCTCGACGCCTATGGCCATGTGAGCCTGCGCCACCCGCTCGATCCGACCAAATATCTGCTCGCGGTCTCCATGAGCCCGGGCATCGTCGAGGTGGAGGACGTGATCGTCTTCAACATGGACGGCACGCCCGCCGAGCCGGAGACGCGCCCGCTCTATCTCGAACGGTTTATCCATGGCGGCGTCTATGAGAAGCGGCCGGAAGTGATGGCCGTCCTGCATTCGCACGCCGACGACCTCCTGCCGTTCTCGATCTCCAAGACCACGCGCTTCCGCCCGGTCATTCACGCGGTGGGCGACATCGGCGAGGACGTGCCCGTGTGGGACATCGCCGACCGGTTCGGCGACGGCACGAGCCTGCTCGTCACGAATATGGCGCAAGGGCGCGATCTGGCGGGCTGTCTGGCCTGCAATCGCATGGCGCTGATGCGCGGCCACGGCTTCGTGCTGGCGGGCCTGTCGGGTTCGGACCTCGTGCGGCTGGCGGTCTATATTCCCCGCAATGCGCGCGTGCTGATGAACGCCATGCGCATGGGCGAATACAAGGCGCTCTCGCGCGGCGAGATCGAGGCGCGCCTGCAGCTCGACATCACGTCGCCTGCGCTCAAGCGCGGATGGGAGTTCTGGGCGCGCGAAGCCGGCTGCGGCCACCTGCTCGATTAGGCCCAGACCGCAAAGCCCATTCCGCAGCCGGTGCCGGCGAGCGAGCGATAGCAGGGCACGTAATCCTGCCATTGCGTGTCGAGATGTTCGCAGGCGCCGGCGACGGTGAGCCAATTGCGCACTTCCGACGTGCCGGAATTGAGCCGCTTGGGCGAGATGGCCCGCAGGGCCTGCGCATCCTTCGTCCTGAAGGCGTCGAGCAGCATGCGGTCGAGCCCTTCGTCGACCGTGAAATGCGACAGGCCGCCGGAGCCCAAAATCCCGATGCGGCCCGCGCCGGGATAATCGCGCACCGCCTGCGCGATGGCGCGCCCGAGATCGTAGCAGCGGGCGGGGCGCGGCTGGTTGGGCGCGAAATAGGTGTTGAGCGAAACGGGCACGATGGGCGTGACCTTCTCGCTCATGAGGCGCAGGTGAACGAAGCCGAACGCGTGCCCCTCGCCGTGATCGCGCCCGAGCTTCTTTGAGAAGCTCACGTCGAAATCGCGATCCATCAGATGTTCGATGAGATGGCGGGCGAGGGCGGCGTCGACGGGAAATTCGCGCGGCTCGTCGGAATGATATTGCGACCGCGCGCGCCGCCACCAGTGCGGCGCCTCCTGCGGCATGTTGAGCGGATTGTTGAGGATCGTGTCGCCCGCATAGATCATGATGGCGGGGATGTTGTCCTCGAGGAATTGTTCGTGCTGGTCGTCGCCGATCACGATCAGCGCGTCGAGATCGGCCTGCGCGATCTCGCGCTCCAGCCGCTCGATATTGGCCGTGCAGCGCGCGGCGCGCTCCGCCAGAATTTCCGGCCTGATCTGGTCGGCGAGGGAGGGATCGGCCATTTCGACCAATTCGCCGAAGGTGCGCGCATTGCCGTCGCGGTCGAGCAGCTTGCGGCCGCCAGCGTCGATCTCCGCGTGGCGCGGATAATCTTCGGGCGGGGAATTGAGAAGCGGCGAATGGGACGAGCCAACTCCAAGAACCAATTGCGCCATAGACGTTTCCTCCGCGCGCCGCCTGAACCGCGCGCACCATAGCGACGGCGCGCCGGCTGGCAAGTCGGCAGACGACAAGTCGCGGGACGCCAAGTCGCGGGACGCCAAGTCGGCAGACGACAAGTCGCGGGACGCGCGCCGATGAGGTAAGCGCCGGCGGTTCAGGCGGCGAGCAGGCGGCCGATGTCGCGCACGATCCCGTCCTGCGCAGAGCGCTTGCTGACGAAGCGCCCGCGCGCGGGCAGGGTGAGCGCCGGCGGCGCGCCGCGCCCGGAGGTCACGAGAATGCGCAGCGCTGGCCAAAGCTCGCGCGCGCGGCGCGC
>CAIXDD010000036.1 GCA_903918155.1 uncultured Hyphomicrobiales bacterium | reverse complement strand
CATTGCCGCCGGGATAGCCGTTCACGATGCGGAATTTCGTGCCGATAAGCGCATTCAATGCGCTCGGATAATAAGACGAGGCGGTCGCCGTGCCCGATGCGCCCACGACAAGTTCGCGCTCCATGACGTCCGCGATGGTGCGGATGCCCGTCGTATGCCATGCCGTGATGAGATTGGGACTGTTCGTCGTATTGCCGATAAAGGGGAACTTGGCGACGTCGAAGCGCGCGCCGGCGCCGCCGATCGCCTGATGGGCGGGCATGTTCTGCATGATCATGTGCAGCACGCTGCCGTCGCGCGGCGCCACGGAGGCCAGCCAATTCGCCGCCGCCAGTCCCACGCCGCCGGGCATGTTCTGCGCGGCGATGGTCGGCTCGCCGGGAATGTGGCGGTTCATATGCCGTGCGACGAGCCGGCCTCGCTGGTCGTAATCGCCGCCGGGAGAGGTGGCGATCACCATGGTCATCACGCGCCCGCGATAAAAATCAGCGATCGCTTGCGCGCGGGCGAGATCGGGCAGGACCAGGGCGGCCAAGAGAAAGGCGCCGCCGGCGCAGGTCCGCGAAGGCGATGGGCTCATGTCTTGCTCCCCTGTGCGGCCGATTTTTCATCGGCTCTTTGTCTTGGGAGCTTATTGGACGCTGAGGCGGCGTCAAGGCGGATCGGGGCGGGGGCTTACTTCGGCAATTCCGCCAGAACCCGCCGCATGTCCGCGTAAATCCAGGCCAGACAAAGCAGCGTCACGGCGAGCGCGAGGAGGCCCTGCACGTAGGATTCATTGGCGACGCTCCAATAGATCGCGAAGAGGCCGAATCCGACGAAGATGAAGCGGGAGGAGCCCCGGACGATGACCGTGCTGAGGGCGTTGAGCCATTTCATGGAGAGAGTGTCCTTTAAGGCAAGCGAAGGCGCAGGCCGCGGGAGCGACCATACGCCATCCGCGCCGGTTTTGCGCAGGTCGCTTCGCCTCGTCAGGCGCGCAGGCTTTGCGCGGCGTCCCACAAGGCGTCGAAATGCGAGATCACGCGGTCGGGGCCCAGCTCGCGCACGGGCACGTCGGTATAGCCGAAATCCACGGCCACCACCGGCACGCGCGCATTCTGCGCCGTGCGGATGTCGGTGACGGAATCGCCCACCATGATCGCATTCGTCGGCGAGCCGCCTGCGCGTTCGATGGTCATGAGCAGCGCGCGCGCGTCCGGCTTGCACACCGGCGCGCCGTCGATGGTGAACGTGTTCTGCCCGCAGATCGCCGCGAAACGATCCGCCACGCCCAGCGCCTCCAGCAGTTTGTTCGAGGGCCGCTCGATCTTGTTGGTGCAGACGGCGAGCTTCCAGCCGGCGTCCTCGAAACGGTCGAGGGCGGCGACCACGCCGGGATAAAGCGTCGTCTCGTCGGCGATGCGGTCTTCGTAAATGTCGAGAAACTCCTCGAAGAGGCGCTGCACGCGGTCGGGCGTCAGCTGCGCGGCCGCGGATTTGAAGCCGCGCTCGAGCATCGCTTTCGCGCCCGCGCCCACGAGTTCGCGCGCGCTCTCCAGCGGCAGGGGCGCATGGCCCTCGCGCCGCAGAATGACGTTGAGCGTGCCGATCAGGTCGGCGGCGGTGTCGGCGATCGTGCCGTCGAGGTCAAGGACGAGAATGGGCGCGGTCATGATGTCCTGCAGCTCTTGAGGGCCATGCATATCGGGGGCGAGGCGGCCCCGCCTGCGCTCCCGCCTAGCACGAATCCGCGTTTCGCGCGATGCGGGGCGGCGCGCGCGGGATCGGCGAGGGCGGGCGGGATCGGTTATGCTCATGCGGCTGATTCGTCGCTTGCGCGCCCGCCGGAGCCGTCATGTCCAAGCCTTGCATGTCTAAGCCTTGCACCTCCAATTCCGCGTCGCGGGTTCCGTTCTGGCCGTCGATGCCGATCTCCTTCGGGCCGCTGGCCTGCGGCCTGGCGCTGGGGATTTTGGGCGCCGGCTCCGCCGTGGCCGCGAATTTCGAATTCCTCGCCGCGCCCGAAAT
>CAIXDD010000035.1 GCA_903918155.1 uncultured Hyphomicrobiales bacterium | reverse complement strand
GACCGGCGCGAGGGCGCGGCGGGCCGCGACGGCGTCCCGCGCACGCCGCCCGACGGCTGCCTGATCTGGGGCCATCACGCCGTGCGCGAAGCCCTGCGCGCGGGCCGGCGCAAGCTGCTGCGCCTCATCGCCACCCCGGCGAGCGCCGAGCGCCTCGCCCCCGAGATCGCCGCCAGCGGCGTCGAGCTTGTGCTGGCGCAGGGCGAGGAGATCGCCCGCCGCCTGCCGCCCGACAGCGTGCATCAGGGCGCGCTGCTGGAAGCCCGCGCCCTGCCCGCGCAGGATATCGGCGACCTGCCGGCCGACGGACTCGTGATCGTGCTCGATCAGGTCACCGATCCCCATAATGTCGGCGCCATCCTGCGCACGGCCGCAGCTTTCGGCGTCTCCGGCCTGCTGACCACCGAACGCCATGCGCCCGCCCTCACCGGCGTTCTGGCGAAGACCGCATCCGGCGGGCTGGAACATGTGCCTGTGGTGAGCGTGGTCAATCTCGCCCGCGCGCTCGAAGAGCTGGGCGACATGGGCTATTTGCGCATCGGCCTCGATTCCGACGGGCCCGCCTCGCTGACGCAGACGCCGCTTGCGCGCCCGCTCGCCCTCGTTCTGGGCGCGGAGGGGAAGGGCCTGCGGCGGCTCACGCGCGAGCGCTGCGACGCGCTGGCGCGCATCGACCTGCCGGGCGCCGTGCGCAGCCTCAATGTGTCGAACGCCTGCGCCGTGGCGCTCGCCGTCATTCAGATGAAACTCGCGCCCAAATGAAACTGCGCTAGCGCCAGCGCGAGTCGCGCAGGTCGGGCACATGGCGCGAGCGCGGCTCGGCGACGATCTCGTATTCCGCCTCCAGCGCCACGGGCACGGGCCCTTGCCGCGTCTGCGTGAACGTGACGCTCGCCGCAGGCCTGTTGTGACGCACGCGCCCATAGGTGTAGCGCTCCTGCGTCACAGGCGCGGGCGCGGCCCATAACAGGCCCGCCGGCGCGCCGGGATGGGCCCACGCGTCGGGATGGCCGACATAGACGGGCTCCGGGGCGTGGCCATAGGCGCGCGGATCGGCCTGCGCGTTTGCGAAGCCCGCGCTTGCGAAGGTCACGCTTGCGAAAGTCGCGCAGGCGCAAGCCGCCCTCGCGACGCCGCCACGGGCGGCCGCCTTGAAACCAGACATGGAAGACTCCTGTCGCAGCGCGCTGCGCGCGACGCCTGTCGGCGCTGTCCCCGACGCTTCCACAGTGAAGTCCAAGAGGCCCCTTGTTAAGCGCCATCGCGCGGGATGCTTAACGCGGCGACAATGCGGCGCGCGCCGATGCGGCGGCGATGCTAATCTCTTCTCGGCGCCGCCCGGGACGTCCCCATGAACGCATTCCTCCTCGCGACCCCCTTGCTAGCCCTCGACGCCGTCGCGCTCGACCTAGAGGCGACGAGCCTCGATCCCGCTCGCGGACGCGTCGTGGAAATCGGCGCCATTCCCATCGACGCCGGGGTCGTGGTCGACGAAGGCGCCGTCTTCCGCAGCCTCGTCGATCCGGGCCAGGCGATTCCCGCATCCGCCACCGCGATTCACGGCATCGACGATGCGACGGCGCGCACGGCGCCCGCCTTCGCCGAGATCTGGCCGCGGGCCGCCGCCTTTCTGGGCGAGCGTCCGTGGATCGGCCATTCCATTGGCTATGACCTCGCTCTGATCCGCGCGGAATGCGCGCGCGCAGGCCTGCCCTTCACGCCCCCGCACGCGCTAGATACGCGCCTGCTCGCGCAGACGGTCGCGCCGCGCCTCGCGGCTTACACGCTTGAAAGCCTGTGCGCGTGGCTCGGCGTAAAGGCGGGACCACGCCATAACGCGCTGGGCGACGCCCTCACCGCCGCGCGCGTCTTTCTGGCGCTTGCGCCGCGTCTGCGAGACTGCGGCGTGCGCACGCTCGGCGAAGCCCTGCGCGCCTGCGCCGCCCAGACGCAGGCGATGGAATTGCATCGCCGCGCCGGCTGGGAGGAAGGCGCGCCGCTGCCCCCCGCAGCCGCCGGCGCGCGCAAACCCGCGCCGGACGCGCAGGGGCTGCGCGCAGACGCTTACGCCTATCGCCGCAAGGTCGCGGAAGTCATGAGTGCGCCGGCGCTCGTCGCTCCTTTAGACGTGAGCCTGCGCGCCGCCATTCGCCGCATGACGCAGGCGCAAGCCTCTTCGCTGTTCATCGCGCAGACGCCGGAAAACCCGCCTTTCGCGCATGCATGCGGCGTGCTGACGGAGCGCGACGCGCTGCGCGCAATCGCAAGCGAGGAAGGCGCCGCGCTCGACGCTCCCGCCGCGCGGTACATGAGCGCTCCCCTTCATGTCGTGAGGGCGGACGCGCCGCTCTACGTCGCCATCGGCCGTATGACGCGGCTGCGCATCCGCCATCTCGCCGTTACGGATGCGCAAGCACGCGTGGTGGGGGCGCTTTCCGCGCGGGATCTGCTGCGCGAGCGCAACAGCGATGCGCTGGCGTTAGGGGACGCCATCTTCCTGGCGCTGGACGCACGCGCCATGGCCGCAGCATGGGCCGGGCTTCCACGCGCCTGCGCCACCCTCATCGCCGACGGCGCGAGCGGGCGAGAGGCCGCCGAAGTCATCTCCTACGAGATCGTGACGCTCACCGCGCGCGCCGTTGAAGTCTGCACGACGCAAATGGAGGCGCAAGGCTTGGGCGCCCCTCCATGCCGCTTCGCCGTGCTCGTGCTGGGCTCAGCCGCTCGTGGCGAAAGCCTCCTCGCGATGGATCAGGACAACGCCCTCGTCTTCGAGACGGGCGAGCCGGATGGGCCGCAAGATCGATGGTTCGCCGAATTCGGCGCCCGTCTCGCCGCCCTCCTGCACGAGGCGGGCGTGCCTTTCTGCAAGGGGGGCGTTATGGCGAGCCACGCGGCCTGGCGCGGCTCGCTTGAGACGTGGCGCACACGCGTTACGCACTGGACGCAGCGCGCGAGCCCACACGACCTCCTCAGCGTGGACGCCTTCTTCGACCTGCGCTTCTGCGCCGGCGACGGCGGCCTCGCCCAAACGCTGCAAACGCAGGCGCGCATGCTCACGCGCGGACGCGCCGCCTTCGCCAAACTGCTCGTGGAGACGAGCGAGCCGCACCGGAGCGGGCTTGGTCTTTTTGGCCGATTTCGCGCACACAACGGGCGCATCGACCTAAAGCGGGCCGGCTTGTTCCCCATCGTCTGCATGGCACGCGCGCTCGCGCTGGCGCGCGGGCTCGAGGGCGCCTCAACGCGCGAACGCCTCGCCGCCGTCGCGGCGGCGGGAGGGGGCGGCGCCCACGACCTTGAAGCACTGGCGGAAGCTCACGGACTATTCCTCACGCTCATCCTGCGTCAGCAGGTCGCTGACCTTCAGGTGGGCGTCACAGCGAGCAATTCGGTGGAGATCGGCGCGCTAAGCAAGTTCGAACGCGCGAAATTGCGCGACGCCTTGGGCAGCGCGGACGCCGCCCAGACGCTGACGCGCGACCTTCTGTTCGACGCCTGAAGCCTTGCGCCTCAGCCTGCTCCGCCGAACATGCGCATGAAAGCGGGCAGCGTGATCACGAAAGCGCTCGCCAGCCATATCTGCAACGCGCGCACGTCCGTATCGCGCAGCGCGCGCCGGCGTTCATAGAGCGCGGCCGGCACACCAGCGACTATGATCGTCGCGACCGACAGCACCAGCGAGGCGACATAGAATATCACCAGCTTCGAGGAGATCCAAAAGCCTGCGGCGATTGCGGCTACCGGCACAAGAAAGAGATCGTACAGGGGCGAGAAATGCATGCCGTTGACGAGGCTCACGAGCGCGATCCCAAGGAGATATCCATCGCGCTGAAGCAATTGTTCGCGCCGCTCCAGATCGGCGGGCGACAGCGGCGGTTGAAGATCGGTCATGCGCCCCCCTGTGGCATGACGCCGAGATTCAACAACGCGAAGAACAACAAGACACGCAAGAGGATGATCCAGACGATGGCCAGAACCATCACAAGCCCCCCCGGAACGATCGCAGGCGTGATGGCCCGCACCGCGCCCAGGATGGGATCGCTGAGCTGACGAAACGTGCGCCAGATCACGAGCTCGCTCTCGGACTTGAACACCAACGAGAGTAGATAGCGGCCGATCAACGTGTACATGGCGGCGGCCAGCACATAGTTGGGCAGCGTGAAGAACCAGAAACCCAGGGCGTCGCTCATGCGATCGTCACGCCTTCGCATTCGAAAGAGAAATGGGGCGGGAGAAAGCTCCCCCGCCCCGACTTTTACGTCGGCTGGAGCCGATCAGACCTTCTCGACCATCAGCGTCTGGCCCTTCGGGCGACGACAATTGTCGATGAACTCCTGCAGCTCCTTCGAGGGTTCAGGAGTCATCTTGGAGACGACGTACATCACCACCATGCCCACCGGCAGGCCGAAGGCCGCCGAGGAGATGTTGTTGATGTTGAACCAGCCCACGCGCGAGGCGAGCGGATTGCTGGCGAGCACCGGGCCGTCCGTAACCGCCGGATTAGCCAGATGCTGCGCCATCGCCGCAGCGTCGATCAGGGGCGCGCCGGAGACGGGGTTCAGAAGCGACGCCATGCCGAAGTACTGAACGCCCAGATGCGGCCAGTAACGGGTGATGACGAGGTAGAACAACGTCACACCGAAGCCGGCGAGAATGCCGGCGATGGCGCCCTGCGAGGTCGCCCGCTTCCACCACACGCCCAGCACCAGGGCCGGGAAGAGACCGCCCGCCGCAAGGCTGAACGCCCAAGCGACCATGGCCACGATGTCCGTGGGTCGGGTCGAGGCCGTCCAGGCCGCCAGCACCGCGACAACCACCAGCAGCATGCGGCTGATGATGAGACGCTGCTTGGTCGGCGCGTTCGGGTTGATGATCTTGTAGTAGACGTCATGTGACAACGCATTCGCGAGGGCGAGCAGCAAGCCGTCGGCGGTAGACAGAGCAGCCGCAAGGCCGCCCGCCGCCACCAGGCCCGTGATCACATAAGGCAGGCCCGCGATTTCAGGCGTCGAGATCACCACCACGTCGGTGTTGATGCCGAAGTCCTGCCAGCGCAGCACGCCCGCATGACCGGCGATCGCCTGACATGCCGCCGTGATGTCCGCGAGAGAGGACGCGCTCTTGCCGCAGATCGTGACAAGACCGAGCTTGCCCCAGTTGAAGACCCATTGCGGCATATCCGCGAGCGGCTTGCCGATGAGGGTCGAGTACACCTCAAGCTTCGAGAACGCCGCATAGGCTGGCGCCGTGAAGTAGAGGATGAAGATGAACAGCAGCGACCAGGCCACCGACACACGCGCTTCCCTGACGCTCGGCGTCGTGAAATAGCGCATGAGGACGTGCGGCAGAGAGGCGGTGCCCACCATGAGGCAGAAGATCAACCAGAAATAGTTCGCCGGCGAATAGCTGGTGAACGGCGCGTCATGAATCTTCATCGTGGCGGGCGCGAGGCCGTTCTTGATGAAACTCTGCTCAAGCGTGGCGATCTGCTCCAGCGCCTGTCCGTAGGTGAGTTGCGGAACAGGCAAGCCGAACTTGTTGGCCGACATCCACACCACCGGAATCAGGTAGGCTACGATCAGCACGATGTACTGAGCCACCTGCGTCCAGGTGACGGCTTTCATGCCGCCAAGCATCGAACAAACGAGAATGCCGGCGAGGCCGACGAAACACGCCAGTTCGAAGTTCATGCCGAGGAAGCGCTGCGCGATGAGGCCCGTGCCGAAGATCTGCGCCACCACATAGGTGAAGGAGCAAGCCATGAGCACGAGCACGCCGCACAAGCGCGCTGCGTTGCCGCCGTAGCGCGCAGCAAGGAAGTCGGGCACCGTATAGGCGCCGAACTTGCGCAGGAACGGCGCGATGAGGACCGCCACCAGCACATACCCGCCCGTCCAGCCCAGCACGAAGGCGAGGCCGTCGTAACCGAGCAGGAACAGCGTCCCCGCCATGCCGATGAAGGAGGCGGCGGACATCCAGTCCGCACCTGTCGCCATACCGTTGTAGAAAGCGGGCACCTTGCGCCCGGCCACATAGTACTCGCTGACCTCCGACGTCCGGGTCACCACGCCGATAAAGGCGTAGACCAGGATCGTGAGGCCCATGAACATATATCCGAGATACTTCTGCTGCACGCCCAATTGTTCGAGAATGCCCACCAGAATGATGAAGCCGAAAAATCCGCCCGTGTAGAGAGCGTAGATGCGGCCGAGGTTCGACGTAAAATCGCCGCCGCCTCCAGATGAAGAATTCGACATCTCTTCCCCCTTACTCTTCGGCCACGCCCTCGTCGCGATCGATCTGGTCCTGCGCCTTGCCGAACCAGAAGAGCATCACGACGAACGCAATCAGCGACCCCTGCGAAGCCATGTAGAAGCCCAGCGGGAATCCGAAGATTTTGATGGCATTGAGCTGCGGAGCGAAGAAATGCACCGCAATTCCAAAAATAAACCACAGCGCAATCATCTTGATCATCAAGGAGGACGTTCGCTGCCAATATCGTTCAAAATCTTGCTCCGACATTCTCTCCCTCCTTATAAAACGCATCGCATGGCGTACCGGCTTTTCAAGACGAAAGCTCTTAATGCGCGACGAGCATAATCAAACGCCGCCATGGGGGCATCAACGCATTCATACGACTTTGGAGGAAGCCGTCAGGTCTGCGCCCCAAACGCAGCGCAGCAAATGATTTCGCACCGCACCATTTTTTCAATTGACTGATTTTATTTTGAATAGACCGCGTTGCGTACGACCTTTTGCCAGCTTCAACCCGCTGACGACTTCCTCCATAAGGTATCTTACGGGCGACGCTTACCGAACATTAGCCACAGTGTTTCTACGAGCATTAGGCGTTGGGAGAGATCGTCGAACGAACCGTGACGCGAGCGCATAAAAGGAAACACCAATGAGCGTGGCAGGCAGTGATTCGGGTCGGCAGCCAATCCGTCCCATGACCAGGGAAGAGAAGAAGGTCATTCTCGCCTCTTCTCTGGGCACCGTATTCGAGTGGTACGACTTTTATCTTTACGGCTCGCTCGCCGCGATCATCGCGGTGCAGTTCTTCTCCGCCTTCGATCCGGCGACGCGCAACGTGTTCGCGCTTCTCGCCTTCGCCGCGGGCTTCCTCGTGCGCCCCTTCGGCGCTCTGGTGTTCGGCCGCATCGGCGATCTCGTCGGGCGCAAATACACCTTCCTCATCACCATCCTCATCATGGGCTTCTCGACCTTCGTGGTCGGCCTTCTGCCCTCCTATGAGTCGATCGGCTGGATCGCGCCGGTGACGCTGATCGTCCTGCGCATGTTGCAGGGCCTCGCGCTCGGCGGCGAATATGGCGGCGCGGCGGTCTATGTGGCCGAACACGCGCCCGTCGGCCGTCGCGGCTTCTACACGTCGTGGATTCAGACGACGGCGACCGTCGGCTTGCTGCTGTCGCTGATGATCATCCTGACGCTGCGCACCTATCTCGGCGAGAAGGACTTCGCCGCCTGGGGCTGGCGCATTCCGTTCCTGCTTTCGATCTTCCTGCTTGCGATCTCGGTCTGGATTCGTCTCCAGATGCAGGAATCGCCCGCCTTCCAGAAGATGAAGGAAGAAGGCACGCAATCGAAGGCGCCGCTGTCGGAGGCTTTCGGCCAGTGGAAGAACGGCAAGATGGTGATCATCGCGCTGCTCGGCCTCGTCGCGGGTCAGGCGGTCGTCTGGTACACCGGCCAGTTCTACGCGCTGTTCTTCCTGCAGAGCATTCTGAAGGTGGACCTGTTCACCTCCAACGTGCTCATCGCCTGGTCGCTCATTCTGGGCACCGGCGGCTTCATCTTCTTCGGCTCGCTGTCGGACAAGATCGGCCGCAAGAAGGTGATCCTCGCGGGCTGCCTCGTGGCGGCGGTGACCTATTTCCCGCTGTTCACGCAGCTCACGAAGATCGCCAACCCGACGCTGAACAACGCCATCGAAACCGTGAAGGTGCAGGTCGTCGCCGACCCCGCCACCTGCGGCTCGGTGTTCGACCCCGTCGGCATCCGCACCTTCACCGCGCCCTGCGACGTCGCCCGCGTGGCGATGGCTCGTTCGGCCATTAAATACGAACTCGTCGCCGCGCCCGCCGGCGCGACGCCGAAGGTCACGGTGAACGGCAAGGAAGTGGCCATCGACGCCGCCATCCCGAAGAACATGGCGAGCTTCGCGACCGCTGCGCAGGAGGCTGGCTATCCCAAGGCGAACGACCCGCAAATCGTGAAGCTGAACGGCTTCTTCGAGGCGCTGGGGAATTCGCAATCGCTGGCGATCATCGCGATCCTGACGGTGCTCGTGCTCTATGTGACGGCCGTCTATGGCCCGATCGCGGCGGCGCTGGTCGAATTCTTCCCGACCCGCATCCGCTACACGGCCATGTCGCTGCCCTACCATATCGGCAACGGCTGGTTCGGCGGCTTCCTGCCCCCGACCGCCTTCGCCATGGTGGCCTCGACCGGCGACATCTACTACGGCCTCTGGTACCCGATCGTGATCGCGCTGGGCACGTTCGTGATCGGCCTGATCTTCGTCCCCGAGACGAAGGACCGCGACATCTACGAGGTCGAAACGAAGTAAGGATCGACGGGGCGGCCCCGCGCCGCCCCTCTTTCGAACAGGCCCCGCGGGCGACCGCGGGGCTTTTTTTTGCGGCCGCGCAGCCCGCCGACCGGGCCGGGGCTCCGCAGGCGGCTGGTTAAGGATTGCGCAAGCGGCGCGGGACTGCTAGCTCACAGCCGGCTTCTCGCCGACGCCGGGTTAGCACAGCGGTAGTGCAGCGGTTTTGTAAACCGAAGGTCGGGGGTTCGATCCCCTCACCCGGCACCAGTTCGTGCCTCTCCCCTTGCCCCTTTGAGCCTGCGCCGCCTTCGGGCGCGGATCGCGCGTGGACAAGCGCCGAAGCCTTGCTATGCTTTCTTGCAAAGCCGGCGTTCCAAAGCCCGGCGGACAGGGGAGTATGCGCATGGCGCACAAGCGCACTGGAGTGAAACCGCGCCTGCGCGGGCGAGCGGCTTGCGGCGCCGCCTGCGGGCTCTTCGTTCTCGGCGCCGCGCCATCGGCCGGCGCGCAGGAAGCCTTCTATCGCGGCCGCTCCATCGATCTCATCGTGGGCTATCCGGTGGGCGGCGCGAATGACAATTACGCGCGCCTGCTCTCCCGCCACATGGGCCGTCACGTGCCCGGCGCGCCGACCATCGTCATCCGCAACATGCCGGGCGCAGGAAGCCTGCAGGCCGTCAACCATGTCTATAATTCCGCGCCGCGCGACGGCAGCGTGATGGCGATCGCCGCGCCCACCATCGCGCTCGACCAGAAATTCGGCGTGCAGGGCGTGCGCTTCGACGCCAGCAAGCTCGAATGGATCGGCCGCGCCAATTCGCAGGTCGCGCTGGTCATCCTGCGCGCATCGGTGAAAGCCTCCACGCCGCAGGAGGCGCTGCGCGAAGAGATCGTGATGGCGGGCACCGGCGCAAGCTCCACGATCTCCATCTATCCCGGCGTGATGAACAGGCTGCTGGGATACAAGTTCAAATTCGTCATGGGCTACAAGGGCTCGGGCGACGCCATGCTCGCCGTGGAGCGCGGCGAGACGGAAGGCATGAACATTTCATGGGAATCGCTGGAGGCGAACCATCCCAGCTGGTTGCCGGAGGGCAAGGTGAAGCCGCTCGTGCAATTCGCGCAGAGCCGCCACCCGAGCCTGCCGCATACGCCAAGCGTCGTGGAATTGGCGCGCAATGAGGAAGAGCGCCGCATATTGGACGCGCTGATGAGCACGGTGGAGGTCGGCGTGTCCTTCTTCACGACGCCGGAAACCCCGCGCGAGCGCGTGGACGCGCTGCGGCGCGGCTTCGACAAGATGGCGCAAGATCCCGCAAGTCTGGAAGAGGCCGCCAAATTGCGCCTGCCGATCCAGCGCAAGAGCGGCGAGGACGTCGCGCGGCTCGTCGCCGATCTCATCGAATTGCCGGACGCGCTGACGCAGAAAATGAAAGCGGTCTACGGCGGCGAGTGAGCGCTCGCCGCCGGCCGCGAAAGCTCACGCCGCCTGCGGCGCGTCCTGCCCGAGCGCATAGGGAATTTGCGTGGGGCCGTAGCGCTGGATCACGCTATTGTCGGCGAGATTGTAGCCGTGCTGCAGCACGCGCCCCACAAGGCGCTCGCTGCGGAAGATCAGCGCCACGGAGCGATCCGGCCCGCCCTGCTCCGCATGAATATTGTAGGGCGGCACAAGGTCCACCTGGCCGGCGCCGCCGGTGGTGACGCTGGCCAGCCGAACTTCCGCATAATCGGGCTTGGAGCCGTCGTCGAGCCGGTCGTAACGCTCCAGCGATTCCGTGCCCGCCAGCAGGCCGTAGAGCACCCAGGCGGTGGAATGATCATGCACGCTGCCCTTGCGATGGGGCGCGCGCACGACGGCGTTGATGATGAATCCATATTCGGCGTCGGTGTGCAGCAGCAGGTTCTTATGCCCCTCGGTGGAGGGCCAATGCGCCGATTCCGCCTGCATGGCGGGCTCGCGCACGAGTTTCTCGAACAGCGGACGCGTGCGCTCCATGCGCTTGCCCATGTCGCTTTCCTGCGCCCAGACGGCGTGGACGTCGGTGATGAAACGCTCGAACAGCGCCTGTGCGGCGGACATGCTTGCCTCCCTCATGCGCCGCCTGCCTGCGCGGCGGCCGTGGCGCGCATTATGCCCCAAGCCGGGCGCGCGTAAAGCGCGACGGGGCTTTTCGCGGGCCCCCGCAAGGGGCATTCTGCGCCGCGCGCCGACGCCTGGCGCGGGAGGACGCCGCACGTGCCCGCCAATCGCCTGCTGGAGATGGACGCCTTCGTGCGCGTGGCCCGCGCGCGCAGCTTTCTGACCGCCGCCCGCGAACTCGCCGCCTCCCCCGCCCTCGTCACCCGCCGCGTGCAGCAGCTTGAGGCGGACCTTGGCGTGCGCGTGCTCAACCGCACGACGCGCGAGGTGAGCCTGACCGACGCCGGCGCCCGTTACTTCGATTTCTGCGTGCGCATCCTCGCCGAGGTCGAGGAGGAGGAGCGCGCGCTCAAAGCCCTGACCGACAGCCCCTCCGGCCGGCTCAATGTGGTTGCGCCCATGTCTTTCGGCACGATGGAGATGGGCAAGGCGGTGACGAGCTTCATGCTGGCCTATCCCGACGTGGAGGTGACGCTCACGGTGGGCGACAATACGCGCAACACATTCGACCCGCGCGGCTATGGCGCCGACGTGCTGATCCGCTTCACGCGCCCGCGCGAGTCCAGCCTGCTCATGCGCCAGCTCGGCCGCATGGCCTGGTACGCCTGCGCTTCCCCCGCCTATCTCGCGCGCGCGGGCGAGCCGCGCACGCCGCGCGACCTGCTCGCGCATTCCTGCCTCGTCACCACCCGCCCCTTCGCAAGCGGCGGCTGGCGCTTCACCGGCCCGCAGGGCGCGCAGACGGTGAAAGTCTCCGGCATCGTCGCGCCGGGCAGCGCCATCGCGATGCGCTATATGACGCTCGACGGCGCCGGCGTCGCGCTTCTGCCCGCCTTCTGCGTCGCTCAGGACATCGCGGAAGGCCGGCTCACCCGCGTGCTCGCCGACTACGCCGCGCCCGAACAATCGATCCGCGCCTTCTATTCCCAGGCCGCCAGGGAGCGGCAGGTCGTGCGCCTGTTCCTCAAATATCTGGCGGCGCGCTTTCGGGCGCAGGATTGGGGCGGCGCCTGATCTGGAATGCAGAATTGCATAAATCGAAATAAAGTCGCGCCGGACGATAGCCGCCGGATCACGCGTGAACAGTCTTATTTCAGGTATTTAAACAAAAAATTGCAGGCCGAGCGCCTTTGTTCGCCCTAAGCCGTCCCGCGCGGCCGCCCCTTGCGCCCGCGCGCCGGGCGTGGCCCACTGGCGCCCATGAAGAGCGCCTCCGCCGGCGCCTGAATTTTGGAGGAAGACATGCATTTCGGCCTCTACGCCCCCATTCCGATGGCGACTGTGGGCTCGCCGGAAATCGCCCAATCGAACGCGAACGCGCTAAAACCCCTTGCGCCGGGAACGCGCGACCAGCAATTCGAACATGGGCTCGACCTGCTCACCACGGCGGATGCGGTCGGCTTCGATCTCTGCCTGTTCGCCGAACGCCATCTGGGCAGCGACATGCACGCCTGGATTCTCGCCGGCGCCATGGCCTCGCGGTTCGAAAAGATCCGCGCGCTGGTCGCCATCCATCCCGGCCTGCTCGATCCCGTGCTCACGGCGAAAATGTCCGTCACGCTCGACCGCATGTGCAAGAACGGCATGGCGCTGAATGTGGTGAACGGCTGGTACGACGAAGAATTCAAGATGTTCGGCGGCACGATGCTGCAAGGCGACGCGCGCTATGCGCGCGCGCGCGAATTCCTCTCCATCGTCCAGGGCCTGTGGCGCAATGACTCCTTCAGCCTCGACGGCGAGTTCTACAAGATCGACAACGCCCGCCTGTTGCTGAAGCCCGCCTCGCAGCCGCCGGAATTATATTCCGTGAGCGCCAGCGATCAGGGCCGCGATTTCGTCGCGCAGACCTGCGATTGGTGGTTCATCAATTACCCCAAGGACGCCGAGACGACCGACGACGTGCTGCGCGCCATCGAAGCCGGCATCGCCGACATGAGCCGGCGCGCGGACGCCTTCGGCCGCAAGATACGCTTCGCGCTCAATCCCTTCATCGCGATCGGGCGCAACGCCGACGAGGCTTTTGAATCGACGGTGGCGCGCGTGCTGGAGTTCGATCCCGAAAAGGACGAACGCAAGCTCAAGCGCCGCATGCTGCCGAATATGAAAGCCGGCTGCATCGGCACGCCGCAGGAGATACAGGCCCAGCTCGGCCGCTTCCGCGACATGGGCCTCGAGCTGATCCTGTGCAAATTCCTGCCCAGCGTGGAGAACGCGCGACAGATCGGCGAGGAGATCATCCAGCCCTTCAACGGCCAAAAAGCCGCCATGGCCGCGCAATAGGCGAGCGAAAGGAACGCAGGGCGCGCAGCGGCGAACGGCCGGGCGCGCCCGCTTTCATTCGGTCCAGCCGACGATGGGCGCAAACAGCTCCTCGATGGGCAAAGCCCTCTCAAGAAACGCCTGCTCCACCAGATAGCCGCGGAAGGCGTTGAGGATCTTTTCGTTGGCCACCACGCCGTAAGGCCAGGGATCGGGCCCCATCAGCGCGTCCATTTCCGCGATTTCGTCGAACAGCCACGGCAACATCCAGCGCTGCGCGCCTGAAAAGCGCATCTGCTTGAGCGCATGCGCCTTGGACTCGTTGGCCGCCTTGTAGAGGCTTTCGGCGATCCAGGGATGCTCCTGATACAGATCCTCGCGCATCACCAGCGTATGCATGATCGGATGGAAGCCCGTGCGCTGATAGAAATCCTTCTCGCGCGCGCGGTAATCGGGAAACAGACGCGCGACATTCTTGCCCTTGTCGAGCGCGGCGGGGCGGCGCGCGCCGAAATAGGCGTCGATCTCGCCCGCCTCCAGCATGTCGTTGAGCGTGCGCCCTTCGGCGATCAGCTCCAGCTTGATGGGGCGCGTCGGGCGCAGGTCCATCTCGTGATCGGGCCCGCGCGCCTCGTTCACGCCGCCTTCAAGCCATATGATGGACTGAAGATCCACGCCATATTCATGCTGCAGGATGCCGCGGATCCACACGCCCGCGGTCTGGCGATATTCCTGCACGCCCACGCGCTTGCCGGCGAGATCGCGCGCCTCGCGGATGCCTGCGTTCTTGTTGACGTAGATATAGCCGTGGCGGAAGACGCGCGAGGGAAAGATCGGCAGCGCGACGAAGGGGAACTCGCCCCGCGAGCGCATGATGCAATAATGGGCCAGCGACATTTCGGCGATGTCGAAGGAGCGCGTCTTGATCATGCGCGCGAAAATTTCCGGCGGCGACTGGATGGCGAGATAGCGAAGGTCGATCCCTTCGGGCTGGACAAGCCCTTGCGCCAGCGCCTCCATGCGGTCGTAGGGCCCGCAGGCCATGGTCAATTGCAGCGGACGGGTCATTCTCTCCCCAAACGTTGTGAGCGACGCGGACGCAAGGCGCCCCGCGCATCAAAGCCTTATTGCATGAGTTTGCCAAGCCGTTCGGCGAGCGGCTTGGGCGTGGCGAGCGCGCGTTCGACGAGCGCCTTCATCTGCGGCGCGAAGACGGGCGTCACGTCGATCTTGAGAGCGGCCGCCTCCTTCAGGAAATCCGCGTCCTGCCGCAATGGGGCGGCTTAGGATCGGCATGTCGCAAGAGGTCACGCGCGCGCAAGGCTTCGCCATCTCGTCCTCCCCGCAGGGCCGCGTTCTCAGACGCGCGCGACAAGGCTAGAGCGGCCCGCGGGCCAAGGCAATGGCCTGCGGCGCAGGCGTTCAGCCCGCCTCGTCGAGCGCGCGCCGCAGCCGACGCAGGACGACGGCCTTGGCCTTGTCGTCGGCGGCCGCATCCACTTTCGCGCCGATGTCGATGAGCAGGCGGGAGAGGTCGTTGTGCCAATCGAGCCGGCCCACGGATTCAGGGGCAATGCGATGCGGCGCGCCGTCGTCCAGGAGCCGCGCGCCCTGCGCCGTCAGCTCGTAGCAGGAATCGAGCGTCGGCGTGAAAACGCGCTCGGGCGCCACGACGCCGCGCAGGCGCTGCGCGAGGCCGGCGAGCGCGGCCTCTTCGCCATGGACGAGAAACACGTCCTGCCGCACCGGGCCGCGCGCCTTCACCCATGCGG
>CAIXDD010000034.1 GCA_903918155.1 uncultured Hyphomicrobiales bacterium | reverse complement strand
GCCCTGCGCGCGCGCGCCGCGCAAGCCGAAAGCCTTCGCCGCTGCCCGGATGAGACGATCGCGGATTTCGAGGCCAGCGGCCTGCTCGCCGTCTGTCGCCCGCGCCCCTATGGCGGGCAGGAAATGGGTTATGACGCGCTGTGCGCCATCATCCAGACGCTCGCGCGCGGCTGCGCCTCGCAGGCGTGGGTCTATATGGTTCTGGCCGACAATCCGCTGAAACTCGCCAATTTCTCGCGCGAGGCGCAAGCGGATGTATGGGGCGCGGATCCGCGCACGCGGCTGGGCGTGGCGGTCTCCGCCGTCGGGCGCGCGCGTCGCGTCGAAGGCGGCGTCCTGTGGCGCGGCCTGCATGGCTTCTGCAGCGGCGTCGACCATGCGGACTGGATCATGTGCGGCGGCTCCATCGAAGACGGCGGCGACAAGATCGGCTGCATGGCGCTGATCCCCAAGAGCGACGTCGAGCTGAAAGACGATTGGAGCACGATGGGCCTAGCGGGCACCGGCAGCCGCAGCTTCGAAGTGAAGGACGCCTTCGTCCCCGACCATCGCCTCATCCTGAAGAGCGATTACGATTCCGGCGCGGCGCCGGGCTGCGGGCTTTATCCTTCGCCCATCTATCGCATGCCGCGCGGCGGCGTGTCGGCGGGCAGCTACGCCGCCGTCGCGGTGGGCGCGGCGGAGGGCATGCTGCAGGCGTTTTATGAATTCACCGGACCGCGCAAGTCGCGCGGTAAATCTGTCGCCGACATGCCCGGCGCCCAGATGACGGCGGGCCTCGCCTCGGCGGAAATCGAGGCTGCGGAGCGCTTGTATATGGGATCGCTGCGCGAGACTATGGAAACGCTCGAGCGCGGCGAGTCCGTCACCCAAGAGATGCAGCTCGCGGGCAAGCGCAATTGCTGTTTCGCCGCCCAGCTCGCCATGCAGGCGGCGAGCCGTCTCTTCAATTGCGCCGGCGGCCGCGCCTTGTTCCTCGACAGCGACCTGCAGCGCCAATTCCGCGACGTCTATGCGGCTAGCGCTCATCATTCCTTGTCATGGGACAGCGCCGCGATGGAATATGCCCGCCACAAGTTTCGTTTGCACGCGTGAGGTAAGTCCGCGTCAAGGCGAACGACCAAGGAGCTCACGCATGCTGCGAACATCCGGCTTCGTGCATTTCACCATTCCGGTGAAAGATCTCGACCGCTCAGAAGACTTCTATACGAAGATTCTCGGCCTGAAGAAATTGCGGCGCAACCGCCACATGATCTTCATGGAGAGCGACGGCGTGTGCTTCGTGCTGACCCATTCGGAAAACCCGATCGATCCAAATCCGGGCGACCAGCACGATATTCACACCGCCTTCCGCGTGACCTCGGAAGAATATGATCGCGCGAAACAGTTCCTCGCCAGCCATGGCGTGCGCATCTTCAAGGAAGAGGACCGCTCGACGGGAACCTTCCACGGCCGCAGCGCCTATTTTCATGATCCCGACCGCAATGTGATCGAAATCATCGATCTCGTGCGCGGACCCATCGGCGATCACGAGGATTGAGTTCGGATCGCCGCCACCATCTCCCCCCAGATCGGCGCAGGCGCGTCGCCGCTGGTCAGCTCCAGAAAGAACCGACCTTGCGCCGCGCCCTCTTCTCCTGCTGACGGCGACGAGCCGGAAGAAAATGAAACCGCGCTGCCGATCAGCGCGACCGGCCAGG
>CAIXDD010000033.1 GCA_903918155.1 uncultured Hyphomicrobiales bacterium | reverse complement strand
GCCACCCACGACCAGAAGGAAGGCATGGCCGCCTTCGTCGAGAAGCGCAAGCCGCAGTTCAAGGCTTGAGGCAGGCGCGAGCTCAGGCGCAAGCGCGAAAGCGCGCGCGCCCTCCGCCTGACGTTCACATGCGCCCGCCGATGAGCGTCTTCACATTGCCGGTCAGGATTTTCTCGCCGTCCGCGCCCAGCGCGCGAATCTCCTGCACGAATGTCTTCGTCACGTCGATGGTGCGGATTTCCTGCGGATAATCCGTGCCGAACACGATGCGCGCGGCGGGAATCTCGACAAGCGCCGTCTTCACCGATCCGATCACGCCGCAGAATCCGCCTGAATCGAACATCAGATTGGTGTTGATGTAGTGATCGAAATCCTTCTCCGGCGTCGCGCCATGGCGCGGATTGCCCTTCGTCCCCCAGAACACCTTGTCCTGATAGGAGCGGATGCGCCCCAGCATCGAAGAAATGCCGCCGCCCAGATGGGACATATGGACGATGAGCTTGGGGTGACGGTCGAACACGCCGGAATTGATGAGGCGGATGATGACCATGATCAGCGAGAATTCGCGCCCCACGGAGCGGGCGAGATCGTAGCCGTCGAACGTCTTCGACTCATTGAGCCGCAGCGCGGGATGCACGAAGACGAAGAGGCCGCGCTTCTCGCACTCGCTCCAGAACGGCTCGAATTCCGGCGCGTCGAGATAAAGCCCGTCCTGCTCCGAGGTGATCGTGACGCCGGGAAAACCCAGCTCGTCGGCGCAGCGCGCCAGCTCCTTCAGCGCCTGCGCGCCGCCCAGAGGATTGGCGTGCGCAAAGCCGAGAAAGCGGCCCGGATAATCCTTCTCCGCCTGTTTCGCCTTGTCGTTGACGAGGCGCGACAGCTCGATATCGGCCGACATGCCGGCTGCGCTGGACAGCATCGCCACGTCGATGCCGCACGCGTCCATCATCTCGATATGGGTGTCCAGCTCATAGAGCATGCGATGGACCGTGTAGCTCGGCGCGCCGTTCTCGTCGTAATGCAGGATCAGCTTGTCGCCGGGATCCTGCTTGATGAGTTCGCGCGGCGTGAAATGGTGGTGAAAATCGACGAGCATGCCCTTCTCCCATGAAGCTTGTGATGTCGCGGGTCAGGCGCCTGCGACCAGCCGCACGGCGCGCAGAACCGCTTCGGGGTCTGCGACGCCTTGTCCGGCGATGTCGAATGCGCTGCCATGTCCGGTGGACGAAAAGATCACGCCGCCGCCGATGGACAGCGCGCAGGCCGTGCGGCCGGCGAGCAATTTCACCGGAATATGGCCCTGATCGTGATAAATCGCGACGAAAGCGTCGATGTCCTTGCGGCTGATGATGAGATCGGCGCCCACGGGGCCTTCCGCATCGATCCCCATGGCGCGCAATCGCGCGACGGCCGGAACGGTGATCCGTTCGTCGTCGTCGCCGAAAAGGCCGTTCTCGCCCGCATGCGGATTGATTCCGAACACGCCGAGCTTCGGCGCCGCGAGTCCCATATTGCGCAAAGCGCGGTCCGCCGCCTGCGCGGCGGCGATCACGAGTTCAGGCGTGAGGCGCGCCAGCGCGCCGGCGAGGCGCTCATGCAGCGTCGTATGCACGATCTTCAGGCCGCCGCCCACGAACATCATGAAGACGCTGTCGTCCTCAACATTGGAGAGGCGCGCGATCAGGCTCGGATAGCCCGAGAAGGGAATGCCCGCCAGATGCACGGCGGTCTCATTGTGCGGGCAGCCGACGATGGCCTTGGCGCCGCCATCGCCCACCAAGGCCATGGCGGCGGCGAGATAGTCCGTCATCGCTCGGCCGGCCTCCGCGCAGACGCGACCCGGTGAAAAGGCCGCGCGCGGCAGGCTCGCAGCATCCAGAATCGTGATGCGTTCCCGCGCAGGCGCACGTTCGTACGCAACAGGAACCTGCGGCGCGCATAAGCGCGCATAATGTTCGATCACGAACCCATCGCCGACCAGAACGACCTGCGGGCCTTCGCCGCGCGCGAATTCGGCGGCGGCCTTCACCGCGATTTCGGGACCGATCCCGTTCGGGTCCCCGATCGCGATGGCGACGACGTCTTGCGCGCTCATAGCGGAATCGCCAGCAAGGTGTCGATGCGCGAGGAATCGCAGGCGACGATGCGTTGCGCGAGGAGGGGCGCGCCGTTCACGATGCGATAGACATCGAGATAGCGGCCTGTGGCGAATACGTCCGTCCGCCCGTCGCGCATGATGCGCGCCACGAGGAAGGAGGTTTCGCTGCGCACGCCCTGCGGCCCGGCTTCGAGAATGCTGGGCGCGCCCAACACATGCCGGTAGGATTGCCGTTCGTAGATATTGGCTTCGCGCAGCGCTGAAATGCGGTCTTTCAGCATGGCGCGCGTATTGGCGAACACCATTCCCGCCTCCAGCCCGTCGCGCAGGTTCTCTGCGCTCGTGACCTTGTAGAGGCAATCCTCCACGAAGAAATCGGGCCATTCTTCGAGCCTGTCGTCGTCAAGGCAGCGCGCGTAATCGGCTTGCGCGCGCATGAGAAGGAAGGCGAGGCTTTGCAGATCGGGTGTCTGGTTGGTCATGGCGTGGTCCCAATGCCCATCAGCGCGCGATATTTTTTCCAGAAGCCGCGGATCGACGCTTCGGTGACGCGGCTTTCGCTGCTTTGCGCGTCATGGCCGCCCATCTCCAACACGGCGCGTTTGTCGGGCGCGCCGGCGACGCCGCGCTGCACGAAGCCGCCCACGCAGCCGTCCTCCATCGAAATGAATCCGGCGGGGCCGACGAGATTGGCTTGCTTGAGGCGCACGAGCCGCTCCTCGGGCCCGTCGCTCTCGAAGCCCAGCAGGATCCAGTTGAGATCGGCGGCCTGCGGCCCGCGCGGAACGACCTGACGGATGGCGATCGCGTTCTGGATCTGTTGCAGCACGAATGTGGGGAAGACCGTGAGGATCTGCAGCGTCACATCGTCGTCGAATTCACGAAAGCCCTGCAGCATGGTGGGATCGGCGAGCTTGTATTGGCTGTCGGAGCGCAGCTTCTGCTCGGAATAATCAGCGTCGCCGGTCGCCTTGCGCTCGATGGCCGAATAGCTGACGTGGTGGCCGCCGCTCTCGTCCACGATGATCGCGCCCTTCTGCGAGAGGCGGTTGATCTCGAACGTCGTGAAGAAAAGATGCAGGATGCTCGCGTGATAGGAATCCTTCACGTTCTCCACATAGAGCTTCCAATTATTCGGCAACGCCTGCGTATAGCGGCCGATCACGACGGGCTTGCGGCCCTTGAGCACGCGCGCGATCCGGCTCTCGATCTCCGCGCCCAGATAGGCGGAAAGCTCCGGCGCCTCTTGCGAGAAACTGCCGAATACGAGGCCATGCAGGCGCGCCACGCGCAATTTGCGCGGGCCGTGGTCGGAGAGCTTGAAATCAGGCGGCATACCGCCCTTGCCCTTCACGCCTTTTTGGAAGGCCACGCCCGTCAGGTCGCCTTTCAGATTATAGGTCCATGCGTGATAGACGCAGGCGAAATCCTTTTTGCCCTTGCCCTTCTCGTCCAGACAGATTAGCGCCCCGCGATGCGCGCAGCGATTTTCAAATGCGTGGATCGCGCCTTCCGCGTCGCGCGTCACCACCACCGGCGCGTCGCCGACGAAGGTCGCGCGATAATCGCCCGGCTGCGCCACGTCGCCTTCAAGGCATAGAAAATGCCAAGCCGGGCCGCGAAAGATTCGCTCCTGCTCTGCGGCATAGACGTCTTCGCGCTGGAACGCCCAATAAGGCACGCGCGAGAGGCTCTTTGGCCAGTCATGCGGGATGGACGCCGCGCCCGCGTGCGTTGTGACTTCTGTCATGACGTTTCGTTCCATTTGTCGCGAGGCGCGTCGTGGCGCCTGGGCTCTGCGCCCATCTAAACGATCCGCTTCGCGCCAAGTCAATGCGGCGGGGGGCGCCGGCGCGGCGGTTGACAAGCTCGCGCCGGCGTTCTGTAACGATGAACAAGGCGCCGTCGGAGCGCTTGGAGGTGACGCCGCATGAAGCTCGCAAGCTATGTTCACGAAGGCGTGGATTCGTTCGGAATCGTCGTGGGCGATGGGCTGTTCGACCTCAAGCGCCGCCTTGCCGGCGTCGCCTCGCTCGCCGATCTCCTGTGCGGTCCAGCCATCGAGGACGCCCGGCGCCTTGCGGCCGGCGCGAAGGCGGAGATCGCGTTCAACAATGTGAGATTCCTCCAGCCGATCACCCATCCGGGCAAGATCGTCTGCGTAGGCATCAATTACGCCTCGCGGCCCGGCGAACATGCGACCGACCGGCCGAAATATCCAAGCCTGTTCATGCGCACGCCGCTGGGGCAGGTCGCCCATGGCGAGAATCTGCTGCGCCCGCCGGAATCGCAGGAGTTCGATTACGAAGGCGAGATCGCCATCGTCATCGGCCGTCGCGGCCGGCGCATCCCCAAGGCGCAGGCGCGCGCCTATATCGTCGGCTATTCCTGCTTCAACGAAGGCTCCGTGCGCGACTGGATGAAGCACGGCGTCTATAATGTGACGGCGGGCAAGAATTTCGAAGCCTCCGGCTCCTTCGGCCCATGGATCGCCACGCCCGACGAAATTCGCGATCCGCACGCCATGCGCATCACCACGCGCGTCAACGGCGAGCTGCGGCAGGACGACACGACGGCGAATATGATCTTCAATTTCGAAGAGCTGATCGCCTATATCTCGACCTTCGTCACGCTTGAGCCGGGCGACGTGATCGTGACCGGAACGCCCACGGGCGCCGGCGTTCGCTTCGATCCTCCCATCTGGCTGAAGCCGGGCGACGAGCTCGAAATCGAGGTGGAGGGCGTGGGAGTGTTGCGCAATGTCGTGGCCGACGAGATAGTGAGAGCCCATCGCGGGGCGCCTTTCGGGAGAGCGCAAGCATGACGCAGGCGAACGCACACACAGGCAAGGCGCCGCTCGCCGCGCGCGCGCGGGAGGCCATGGAGGCGCTCAATGTCGAGGCCGCGCCGCTCAACATTTGGCTGCGCACGCAGGCCAATGCGCCGGCGCAGCGTCCCTGGTTCAAGGAAACGGAGCTGGATTCGTCCGGCGCCTTGGCGCAAGGGCGCGTCGCCGCCGCGCAGCTCAAGGCGAAGTCGCATCTTTGGCGCTGGCGCGAGATTTCGCCCTATCTCGACAAGATCGCCGGCATCGCCAGCAGCGCCGACGTGCCGCCCATCGAATTCGCCGACCGGCAGCAATTCCTGCTCACCAATCCTGGTCTGGGCGGGCGCCTGCAAGTCGCGGCCGCCTTGCGGTGCGCGGTGTCGATCTACAATCCCGGCGACGTGGCGCCCGCGCATCTGCACAGCCCGAACGCAAGCCGCACCATTCTCTCGCGCAGCGGCGGCTATACGAATGTGGAGGGCGAGCGTTGCCCGGCCGCGCGCGGCGACGTGATCCTGACGCCCAACGGAACCTGGCATGACCACGGCAACGACGGCGACGAGCCCGTGACATGGATCGACACGCTCGACTGGCCCGTGCTGGAATTTCTCGACCTCATCTGGCTCGACGAGGACATGCCCGGCGCCTCCGGCAATGTGCGCATGCAAGGCGAAAGCCTTCCGCGCGGCCATTCGCAGGCGCTGTATGGGCGCGGCGGCATCGTGCCGACATTCGTGCGCCATGCGCGCGGCGCAAGCCGCGACACCTCGCCCTATATCCATTTCCGCGGCGACGACATTCGCGCCGCGCTTGCGGATCTGCGCAATCAGGACGGCGACCCTTACGAAGGCGTGCCGCTCTCGCTCGTCAATCCCACCAATGGCGCGCCGCTTTTCCCCACGATGGGCTATGGCGCGCAGATGATCCGCGCCGGCGAGGAGACGCATTTCAAGCGCGAGACCGCGAGCGTCGTCTATGTCGTGATGGAGGGCAGGGGGCGCACGGAGCTTGCGGGCCAGACCTTCGACTGGGAGGAGAACGACATTTTCGTCGTGCCGAATTTCCTCTGGCGCCGCCATGTGGCGGAGGGCGCAGACGCCGTTCTCTATACGATGACCGATGCGCCGCTCATCGAGCGCATCGGCCAATATCGCGCGCAGGGCCGCACGCGCGGCGGCGACGTGGTGCAATTGGCGTGAACGCGCGCATCGCCGCGCGACAGGGGAGAGAGACATGGATAGACGTTCATTCGTGAAGGGCGCAGGCGCGCTCGCCGCCGCGATGCTCGCGCCGCGCGCGGCCTTCGCACAGGAAGCCTGGCCCGCGCAGGCCGTGCGCATCGTCGTGCCCTTTCCCGCCGGCGGTTCGGCCGACGTGCTGCCGCGCATTGTGGCCGAGGCGCTCGGCCCCATCTGGAAACAGCCCATCATCATCGAGAACAAGGCGGGCGCCGGCGGCAATATCGGCGCGGAGGCGGTGGCCGTCGCCAGGCCCGACGGTTACACGCTGATGGCCGCGCCGCCGCCGCCGATCGCGATCAACCACAATCTCTATCCGAAGATGAATTACGACCCCACGAAGTTCAAGCCTGTGACGATCATGGGCTCCGCGCCCAATGTCGTCGCCGTCTCCAACAAGCTCGGCGTCAAGAGCGTGCAGGAATTGATCGCGGCCGCAAAAGCCAATCCCGGCAAGATCAACGCCGCCAATCAGGGCAATGGCTCGACGTCGCATCTCACCGCCTCGATGTTCGAGGTGCAGGCGGGCGTGAAGTTCAACCATGTGCCCTATCGCGGCACGGCGCCCGCGTTGAACGATCTTGTCGCCGGCCATGTCGATTTGTTCTTCGACAATATCGCCTCCTCGCTCGCGCAGCATCAGGCGGGCAACATCCGCATTCTCGCGGTCTGCTCCGATGAGCGCGTCGAGCAATTGCCGCAAGTGCCGACCGTGGCGGAGGCGGGGCTCAAGGGCTTTTCCGCGACCGCGTGGTTTGCGATCATGGCGCCGGAGGGCACGCCCGAGTCCGTGGTCGCCAAGATCAACAAGGACGTGGTCGCGGTGCTGAAAACGCCTGAGGTGCGCAAGAAATTCATCGATCAAGCGGCCACGCCGATTGGAAATTCGCCTCAGGAAGCGGCGAAATTCATCGATTCGGAAACGCGGCTCTGGGCCGACGTCATCAAGAAGGCGGACGTGAAGCTCGCCAATTGAGCCTTGCGCAAGAATGCGCCTCCGCCTGCTGGCGGAGGCGTCGGGCCTTGCGCGCTTATGGCTTCTTGTAGGGCCCCAAGTCCTTCAGCGCGGCCTCAAGGAAGGACGTGTCCACCGCCGTGAGCGGATCGACCTTCTGCTGGATCATGCCGGCGCCAGCGAAGGCCTCGTAATCGGCCTTGATGCTCTCGACATTCAGCGTGCCGTCCGGATTGCAGAAGGCCAGCGGGAAGCCGCGATAGAAATCAGCCGATTTGATCGACGTGAATTCGTTGAGGATCGCGATGATCGCATCGCCCTTCGCGCCCGTAAACATGCCCTTGTCGTCGAGCGCGTCGTTATGGTCGCGCACGCCGCTCAGGAAAGCTTTCATGAAGCGTCGGCCCGCGTCGGGACGCTCCTTGGCGAATTTGCCGGAATAGAAAATCGTCGCGATCTGATGATAGGGATAGATCTCCGCGTCGGTGACGATCTTCACGCCATAGCCCTTGCCCACCGCTTCCGTCGTCATGGGTTCGGCGGGAAAGGCCGCGTCGATGGCGCCATTGGCCAGCGCGATCACCTGTTGGGGAAAGCCCAGCGCCACAAGCTCGACGTCGCTGTCCTTGAGGCCGGCTTTCTGGATGATCCGGTGGATCGTGCCCCAAGCGGCGGTGCCCGGCGCGGAATTGGCGAGCTTCAGCCCCTTCAGGTCGGCCAAAGTCTTGAAACGCCCGGATTCGACGAGATCCTTGCGCACGATCAGCGTCTGGCTCGGCCGACCGGGCGGCGTCGACACCTTGTCGGCGACGATGCGCATGTCGATTCCGCGCCCGACCGCATTGAAGAAACCCGCAGACGGCGCGCCCGCCGACACGTCGAGATCGCCGGCGGCGAAAGGCGCCATCATGCGTGCGGCGGAATCGAATGTGGTGAATTCGACGTCGAGCCCCTCCTGCCGGAAGTAGCCGCGTTTCTGCGCCACGAAGAGGCCGATGTCCGTGGCCACATTCGTCATGCCCACCGTCACCTTCTGGGCCGGCGCGCCTTGCGCGAAGGCCCCGCCCGCGGGGGCGAGCATGAAGGCGAGCGTCATGACGCGCGTAAAATTCCGGAACATGTCCCCTCCTGTGGCCCGCGACGGGCCCTGATCCCCCGAAAGGCGCGCG
>CAIXDD010000032.1 GCA_903918155.1 uncultured Hyphomicrobiales bacterium | reverse complement strand
TCATCACCACCGCGACGCCGGCCGCGCGGCATTCCGCGACCGCCTGCGCGGCGTTGGCGCGCAGCGGATCGGCGAGGCCGGCGAGGCCGAGAAAGACGAAGGGAATGTCCTGCTGGCGCGCGGGCGCGTCTTCGCCCGTTTGCGCGCCGGCCGTTCGCGCGCTGGCGATTCCCAGCACGCGCAAGCCCGCGCGCGCCATGTCGTCGACGCCTTGCTGCATCGCCGCGCGCGCGGGGGCGTCGAGCCGGCACAGATCGGCCACCGCCTCGGGCGCGCCCTTGCAGGCGACGAATGTTTCGACCCCGCCGCCGGTCTCGCAGGTCCATGCGTTGGACATGGCGAGCAGGTCGGGCCGCAGGCCGTAGCTTTTGGCCAGCCGCAGCGGCGCGATGCGGGCGGCCATGGCGGCGTTCTGCGCGCCCAGCGCATGGAAGGCGCGCTCCATCGGATCGACGGGATCCTGCGCGCTGGCCAGCTGCGCGGCGAAGACCAGATCGTCGAATCCATCCTGCCCATGGGCCTGCGCGGGATCGAACAGCGTTCCGTCCGCATGGCGCATCTGCGCGACGCGCATGCGGTTCTCGGTGAGCGTGCCCGTCTTGTCGGTGCACAGGACGGTGGCGGCGCCCAAAGTCTCGATGGCGGCGGCGCGGCGCGTGAGCACGCGCGCCTGCGAGATGCGCCAGGCGCCCATCGCCATGAAGACGGTGAGCACGACGGGGAATTCCTCCGGCAGCATCGCCATGCCCAGCGCCACGCCCGCGAGCGCGGCCTGCAGCCAGTCGCCGCGCGTGAAGCCGTAGAGCAGGACCGCGAGCAGGCTCACGGCGCCGCCGAGCAGCGCGAATATGCGCACGAGCCGGCGCGTCTGCGCGGCCAGGCGCGGGGGCTCGCTCTCCAGCGCGCCGAGGCTCTGGCCGATCTTGCCGATCTCGCTGCGCGGCCCTGTGGCCTGCGCCTGCGCGAGCGCGGAGCCGCGCACGATGAGCGAGCCGGAATAGACGACGGGTTGGTCGTCGCCGCCGGGCCGGCCTGCGGCCTGCGCATGGGGATCGTCGGCGGCGAGCTTGCGCACGGGCGCGGATTCGCCCGTCAGCAGCGATTCATCGGCGAGGAGATCCTGCGCCTGCAGGATGCGCGCGTCGGCGGGCGTGCGGTCGCCTTCGGCGAGCACGAGCAGGTCCCCGCGCACGACCTCGCGGCCGGGAATGCGCAGACGCTCGCCCTCGCGGATGACGAGCGCGCGCGGGCTCGACAGGTCGCGCAGCGCCTCCAGCACCCGCTCGGTCCGGCTCTCCTGAACGATGGTGATGACGACCGAGAGCGAGGCGAAGACGAGCAGGATGAGCGCCTCCGCAAGATCGCCCAGCGCCAGATAGATCGCGCCGCCGCCGATCAGCAGGAGCATCATCGGCTCGCGCGCGACCTCCAGCGCGATGCGCGGCAGCGTGCGCCGGTGCGAGCGCGGCAATTCATTGGGGCCTTCGCTGCGCAGGCGTTCGGCGGCCTGCGCCCGGGTGAGGCCGCGCGCCTGCCGTCTGGGGTCGGTCGCGGCTTGCGTCGCGGCATGCGTCGCGGCTTGCGTCATGGTTTGGGAGCCTTGTCATGGCGCATGGTGGGATCGCGCGCGCCAGATTAGTCCCCGCGCGTGCGCCGGGGTAGGGGCCAAAGGGCGAAGGGCGGGCTGGACCTGCGCGGGACGCGGCCTATATGCCGGGCATGAGCGAAGAGCGCGCCCCATCAGCGGACCCGATCAGCGAAGATGCGGCGAACGCGCGCGCCGGCTTGAGCGCCGACTTGCGGCTTCACGGCCTTGCGGAGATGGCCGCGCGCTTTCCCGGCGAGGCTTTGCGCGTCATCGCCGCCGAGGGCGTGACGACGCTCGCCAGCGTCAACACCACGCTCGGCTATTGCCGCTACAACGAGACGGGCGAAGTGGAATATCTTTTCGTGGGCGCGCCGTTCCGGCGCAGGGGCGTCGCGTCATGGCTTTTGCGGCGCGTCGCGCAGGAGATCGGCCGCCCGCTGGTCTTCCGCGAACCCATCAGCCCGCTCGGGCGCGCGCTGATCGAGGCCTATGTGGCGCGGCAGGCGTAAGCAAATTTGACTTAAACATTGATTGTGAGGCGAATGTTGGTTGATCACAGCAAGAATGACGCATTTCTTTCGATTGAGCTCTCGAAAGGTCCGCTTTTTGAAGAAAGCTGTGTGGAGGATCTCGCGGAGACGCTGAGCGCGCGCGGGCTCTGTTTCTTTCAGGAAGCAAAGGCGCGAGCTGCGGGTGGCGATCCCCCAGATTGCGAAGCGATTGATGATTCCGGACGCAGGATCGCGATTGAGGTCGTGCGTTTGTGCGATCCTGAAGCTGAGGCAATCAATCGTGAAAAAAAGAAGACTTTGGCGAATGAGCCTTATTCTCCAGCTTACCGAGTCTGGAACCAGGAAGAGTATACGGACAAGGTTCGTGAGCTACTCAGGAAAAAAGGGGAAAAAGGCCGCAGCTTGAAGGGCGGACCATATGACGGTGGCTTCGTCGTCCTGATTCGCTCGAACGAATTGCAGGCCTGTCGCGAACTTGTCGAAATTTGGATGAGGGGTGAAAAGTTCCTTCGTCCCCAAGGCGTAGATCGGGCATTCTTGGTGCTTTCATACGAGCCGGGGTTCGGTTACCCCACTTTCGAATTGGATTTGATTTGAGCAGCAGTCGCCTTCCCGGCACTGGCCTTGCCGGGTCTTTCCCTCGCCCGCCGCCGCCTCCGCCGCCCCCTGTTTGCTTCGTGCGCTCTTGCCGCTGGACAAGCGGCGGAACGCTTCCTATAAGGCGGTCGCCGTGAGCGTCGCGCTGCGTCGCTCCGGGCCCAGGTAGCTCAGTTGGTAGAGCATGCGACTGAAAATCGCAGTGTCGGTGGTTCGATTCCGCCCCTGGGCACCATTCCCCTTTTTTTCATTTGAACCGCAGCAACCGCTCCACTTTAGCTTCTGCTGTATTGGTCAAGATCGCAATTTCAGAAGCCATAAGGCCCTTGCGCTTCAGCTTGAGCATCTGACGGGCGAGGTCGTGAGTTTCGCACGCGGACATCGGCTACCCCCATAACCTAATGCACTTCGGAATTTGCTATTGTAAGAATACTGATAGAATCATATTTCCTTATGAGTAAATAATTCAGCTTAAGTCATAGCTCGCTTTTAGTGAAAGCCTAGGGCCGTTGATAATGATCGAGGATCTTATTTCTGAAATACGGTCTATGGACCTCATTAAGACCGAGATGGAAGGTGACGATTGGTGCATTGCAGTCGATGAGCTCCTACCGCGTTCTGGCGACGTGATTGAGCACCTCCACTGTGCTCTTCTTTCGATATCTGACATCGCTTCATCAGCTAAAAAAGGCCGGACTTGCTGATCGCTCCCGAATGATGTTTCGAGTTTGCTCTGGCACCGACCGCCAGCTAGGGCTGGACATCCGGCGTTTTGAATTCACAGCACCAAGACCGGACGGAATGCAATGGGCGTCTCTGGCTCGCCGATCCGCACAATGTTCGTGCCGTCTGGCTTGATCTCGACCGAGGAGACAGTTTTTCCCGACGCCTCCACACTTCAACGCCCGCTTCACGTCGGCCTGTTTGAACGTGCTCGGAGCTTGGCTTCTGACGCCCCCTTTTGCGCCGGCCTCCCCTCTTGGCCTCGGCCTTGGTTTCCAAGCGTGGCCGGGGGTTGGGCCCAAGTTCATGCTCGAGCGCAAGTATTGGCGTAAACAAAAACGCCGGTTTCGAACAATTTGAATGAATCGGGAAAGCGCGTCGTTACGGGCCGGTCCCTAAAAGCTTCCCCTAGGACATTCCACGGGAAGGCCGCCATGTTTCTTCTGCCCCTGCGTCGCGCGCTCGTCGCCGATCCCGATCCGCACCGCCAGCTTTACGTCGCCGAAATCCTGAAACTCCTCGGCGCGCCCGATGTGGAGACCTTCGCGGACGCCGCCTGCGCGGCGCGGCGCGGGCGGGCGGGCGGGTGCGATCTCCTCATGCTCGCATGGGACGGGCAGGCCGCCCTGCCGCCGGAGGCCTTCGACGCCGGCGCGCTCGTGGTCGCCATGGGGCCTTCGAGCCTGCGCGGCCGGGAGGCGGAAGCGGCGAGCCGCTGCGGCGCCGATCTGGTCCTCGCCGGCCCCTTCCTGCGCTCCGGCCTGTTTGCCGCCCTCGACGCGCTCCTGCGCGGCGAGGCGGGGCGCCGGCTGAAAGTGGTGGAGATGCACGCCCGCCCGGCCCAACAGCCGGCGGCGGCGGGCTCGCCCAGCCTGCTGCGGGTCACGCTGCAGCGGGGGCGCGCGCGGGCAGGCTAGCTTGGCGGCAGGATTTTGCGCGGCGCGTCTGAGAAGCGATCTTCCTTTTTTTAAAGAAGTACTTGTATTTTTTATAGTTATGTAATCTTCTGAAAAAGTTGTTGTTGCGTAGGTCACGAATGTCTCTATTTGTCCCGTACGCTGCGCAGTCCCGCCAAAACCCGGACGTGAGCGGGCGCGGCGGGGCATTTGGTCATATGCGTCTTTACATTCTGGTCGTCTGCGCCGTTCTCGCTCTCTCGCAGGTCGTGGTGCAGTCGGTCTGGCTGTGGCGCGACCGCGCGCGCACTTTGGCCGAGGCGGAGACGGCCCAGCGGGACTGGACGCTCATTCTCGAGCAATACGCCCAGCGCGCCTTCGAGAGCGCGGATCTGGTCGCGGAGGAAGCGCTCGAACGGGTGAAGGGCTCCGGCATCGCGCAGGTCGCCTCCGACGAGGCGCTGCGCCAGCGCCTGCGCCGCGTCACAGAAAGCACGCCCGCCGATTATTTCATGATCGTCGATGCTGAAAGCCGCGTGCTGATGTCCACGATCGACGGATACGCCCCCGATATCCGCTACCCGGATCGGCCGTGGTTTCGCGCCCATTCCGACCGCGCCTTCGAGCGTTATGTGGGGCCGAGCCTGCTGGGGCGCATCACGGGCGAAGCCTTGTTCACATACACGCGCAGGCTCACCGATGCGCAGGAGCGTTTCGTCGGCGTGTTGCAGATCGCCTACCGGCAGGAATTCCTGGAGGCGCTGTCGCATGGCGCGGGGCGGGGGCGCGACATCAGTTTCGCCATGTGGACCAGCGAAGGCGAGCTGGTGAGCCGCACCGGCCTGAAGGTGGAGGACGTCGGCAAGGGCGCGCGCGATTCCGCCTTGCAGGAACGCTCATGGCGCGAGCCGTCGGGAGCTTTCGTCACCGATGGCCAAGGCGAAGGGGAGGGCGGCGCGCGTCGGCTCGTGGCGTTTCGCTGGATGCAGGGCTGGCCTGTCGTGGTGAGCACGAGCCGTCCGCTCGACGACGTGCTGGCGCCCTGGCGGGAGGAGGTGCGCCGGGCGGGCGCGCGCATGCTGGGCTTCGCGCTTTTCGTCGTCCTCGTCGCCGCAGCGGGCCTGGCCTCCGTGCGCCGCGTCGAACGCTCGCAGCGGGATTTGCGGCTTGCGCTGGCGGACAAGGAGAAACTGGTCGACGAATTGAGCGACCTGAGCCTGCTGCGCCGGCGCGAGGAGGAGCTGAGCGCCGCGCGCAGCCAATTGCAAAACGTCATCGACAATATGAACGAGGCGCTGATCGTGTTCGGGCCCGACGACCGGCTCGTGCTGTGGAACAAGCGCATGATCGATTTTTATCCCGATCTCGCGCCGATCCTGCGCGTCGGCATGATGCGGCAGGATTATCTGGAGCGCGCGGCGGCGGTGTTGCGGATCGATTTCGATCCCGCCGTCGACCGCGCCTCATGGGCGCGCGCGCAGATCGAAAATCTGAACGTCAATTCCTATCTCGAACAGCCGCTGGAGGACGGGCGCTGGGTTCTGCTGCGCCATGCGCGCGGACGCGACGGGTCGCTCATCATCGTGCGCACCGACATCACCGAGCTGAAGCGGCGTGAGAACGATCTGCGCAGCTCGCAGGAGGCGCTGGAGGCGCAATCGAGCATGCTCGCCGATTACGCCAAGGACGCCGAAAAGGCGAACCGGGCGAAATCCGCCTTTCTCGCGGCTATGAGCCATGAAATCCGCACGCCGCTCACGGCGGTGATCGGCTACGCCAATCTGCTCGCCGGCACGCCGCTCAACGCGGAGCAGGAGCGCCATCTCTCGGTGCTGAAGACCTCGGGTCGGCATTTGCTTGCGCTGGTGGGCGACATTCTCGATTTCTCGCGGCTGGAATCGGGCGCGCTGACGCTTGCGCGCGAGCCCATGCGGCTGCGCGACGCGCTGCGCGAGGTGGAGCAGATCACGCGCGGCCTTCTGGAGTCCAAGGACGTCGCGCTGGAGATCAGGATGGATCCGCGCACGCCCACATGGATCATGGGCGACGCCGCGCGCGTGAGACAGATTTTGCTGAATTTCACGAGCAATGCGGTGCGCTTCACCGAAAGCGGCGCGATCTGCATCGAGGCGCGGCCCGACGGCGGCGATCTCGTGTTCAGCGTGCGCGACACGGGCGTCGGCGTGCCCGAGAGCGAGCGCGAGCGGATTTTCTCCGCCTTCGAACAGGTGCGGCGCGGATCGTTCTACCGCGCGGGCGCGGGGCTGGGCCTGTCGATCAGCAAGGCGCTCGCGCAGGCCATGGGCGGCTCCATCGGCGTGGAGAGCGAATTGGGCGCCGGCTCGTGCTTCTGGTTCCGCATGCCCGTGGAGACCGCGCAGGCGCCCGCGAGCGTGGACGCCTCGCCGCAGGCGCAGGTCGGCCGTCCGCTGCGCGTGCTGGTGGCGGAGGACGCGCCCTCGTCGGCCAAACTCATCGCCGCCATGCTGGAGCGGCTCGGCCATCACGCCACGATCGCCGGCGACGGCGCGCAGGCATTGGCGCTGGCGCGCCAGCGGTCCTTCGATCTCGTCTTGATGGATTTGCAAATGCCCGTGATGGACGGATTGCAGGCCGCGCGTGAAATCCGCGCGCTGGGCGCAGGCTGGGCCCGCACGCCGATCTTCGCCCTCACCGCCGCCGCACTGCAGGAAGATCAGGCGGCCGCGCGCGCCGCCGGCATGAATGAATTTCTCACCAAGCCCTTCATGCCCGAAGATCTTGAGGCGGCGCTGGCGCGCGCCGCGCTCCTGCTGCGGCCCGCTCCCGTCTAGCGCAGCACGATCCACAGTACGAAGGCGATTGCGGAGCCCAGGGCGGAGATCGCCCAGATTTCGGCGGTCTCCCGCGCGCTGACGCGCCCGCGCGCCGCAGCGGCGCCGGCCTGCGCGCTCCCTCCCTCCGAGATCAGGCGCATCACGTCGTCCGCGCGCGCAAAGCGCCGCATGATATCGTTCGCGCGCGCAAAGCGCCGCATG
>CAIXDD010000031.1 GCA_903918155.1 uncultured Hyphomicrobiales bacterium | reverse complement strand
CGAAAGCCGCGCCGACGCGCGCCAGATAAAGCGGCTTCTCGCCGAATGCGTCGCGCGCAAGATGCAGTCGCCGCTCGCGCGCGTCGAACAATGCGAACGCGAACATGCCGCGCAGGCGCGCAAGCGCGGCGTCAAGCCCATAGGCCTCAATGCAGGCGAGCAGGATTTCCGTATCGGACCGGCCGCGCCAGACCGGCGCGCGCCCCTCCGCCTCAAGGCCGGCGGCAAGCTCGGCGAAATTATAGATCTCGCCATTGAAGACGATGGCGAACCGCTCGCTCGCCGACAGCATCGGCTGCGCGCCGGCGGCGGACATGTCGAGAATGGAGAGGCGGCGATGACCCAGCGCGACGCCCGCTTCGGCGTTCGACCAAAGGCCGTGCGAGTCGGGCCCGCGATGGGCGAGCCGGTCGCACATGCGCCCCACGTCCGCAGCGTCCTCCCGCGCAAGGCCGCCCGGGCGAAAAAGCCCCACTATCGCGCACATCGAGACACCGCCATCAGACGCAAAGCCGCTGGGCTTCTATGTCCCGCGCTGGACTTTTTGGCAACTGAAAGTGTATCTAACCGCGATTGGAACATTGGCCGGCAAGGCCGCCTTTTTCGGAGAGCCGCCCCATGAGCCAGCAAACTGGCGAGACATTCGGCAAGGATGCGGGCGCGGGCGCCGGCAAAACCTCCAGCGCGCGTGCGCCCCGTTACGACAAAGCCTTCTACGACGATTTCACCGACAGTTCGCTGCGCTCGGCGCGCATCACGCTCGCCGCGCTCTTCGCCCGCCATGGCGTGCGCTCGGTGACGGACGTGGGCTGCGGCGTCGGCGCATGGCTCAAGGCCGCGCAGGAGCTGGGCGCGCAAGAGCTGCGCGGCTTCGACGGCCCATGGGTGAAGGACGCGCAGCTTCTCATTGCGCCGCAAACCTTCACGCGCATCGATTTCGAATCCGCGCATTGGCCCGATTTCGGCGCCGCCGATCTCGCCATGTCGCTTGAGGTCGCAGAGCATTTGTCAGAAGCTCAGGGACGCCGCCTCGTGGAGCGTCTGTGCGCCTGCGCGCCTGTCGTTCTGTTCTCCGCCGCGATTCCTTGTCAGGGCGGCGAAGGCCATCAGAACGAACAATGGCAATCCTGGTGGGCTGCGCAATTCGCCCGCCATGGCTATGCGCCCTCGCTCGCCTTGCGCCGCCTCACCTGGCGCGATGAGTCCGTGAACTTCTGGTATCGGCAAAATCTCGTCCTATATGTGGATCCCGCACGCGCGCCCGCGCTTGTCGAGCCCGAAGACATGCGCGAGCCGCTCGACGTCGTGCATCCGGAGACCTATCGCATTCGCGTCATCAAGAAGGCGCAGCGCGGGCGTCTGCGCCGGCTCATCGACGCCGTGCGGATGCGCTGATGACCGCGCCCGCCATTCGCGTGGAATTGCAGGGCGGCTTTGGCAACCAGCTCTTTCAGGCTGCGGCGGCCCTTGCGGTCGCACGGCGCATCGACGGGCGCCTGCAATTCGAAACGCGGCGGTTTCGCTCCACGAGCCTGCGCGGCTATGGGCTTGCGCCCTTCCCGCATGGCGCGGAGATTTTCAATACGCAGGCCAATGCGTTTCAACGGCTGCGGCGGCGCGCAGGCAAAATCCTGCCGCTCGCTGCGCTGCGCCAGCCCGAAGGCTGGCGCGGGCGGGTGCTGGACGAGGCGGGCTACGCCTATGACGCCCGTATCGAAGACCTGCGGGACTCCTGCTATTTGCGCGGCTATTTCCAGTCCTGGCGCTATTTCGCCGATTGCGCGGGGCATGTGCGCGCGCTGTTCGATCCCGCGCAAGCGGCCTCCGATTCCGCCAAAACTTTCGCCTGCGCGCTCGGGCCGCGCGCCTTGTCGATCCATGTGCGCGCCGGCGATTTCCTGAAAGATCCGGCGGCTTATGAATTTCACGGCGTGCTCGACCGGGATTATTACCATCGCGCCCTCGCGCTGGCCAACGCGCAACGCGCGCCTGAACGGATCTTTTGTTTTTCAGATAATCCGGCGCATGCGCGCGCGCTTCTGGCCCATGTGCCGGATGTGACATTCGTCGAGGGCTTCAACCAGTTCGACGACATGTATCTGATGAGCCGCGCCGGCTCGCAAATCATCGCCAACAGCACGTTCAGCTATTGGAGCGCATGGCTCGCCGCGCAGGACGATCCCTTCGTGATCGCCCCCAAGGCATGGGTCGCGCCGCGCATTCCCCCGCTCGACATCCGCGACCTTTATCCCCCCGGCTGGATCCAGCTCTAGAGAGGCAGGATCAGCCGGGCTTGCGGAAAACCCAACAGCCGCAAGCGTATTTCTGCTCCGCCACCTGAACGGGATCGGCGTCTTGCAGGAAGCGCGATCCATGCCGCCCATCGGTGATGAGCGAGAAGCGCTCCACGCTCAGGCCCGGAAAAGCGGCGACGATCTCCTCGTAAGCATAGATGCGATGCGCGTTGAAGACCACGCGCGGCCGGCCCACGGGAACCGCGAACAAAAGCGCGCCGCCCGGCGCCAGAACGCGCGCGAGTTCGCGCATCGCCTTGCGGTCGCCCGCGGCGTCGAGCGCGTCGCCATAGCGCCCAAGGCCGACATGCTCAGTCACATGCATGCAGGAGATCGACTCGAGCGCGCCGTCTTCAAACGGCAAGCGGGTGAGATCGCAGGCGCCCACGCGCACGCCTTCAAGATCAAGCGCGGGCGGGCGATAATCGTAATGCTCGATGGGAACGACCGCCGAGGCGAGAGCGACGAACCACAAGGACGACGAGAAATCGACATGCCGTGCGGGCCGGCGTGCGGCAAGCTCGCGAGCGGCCCAGGCGCAATGATAAAGATATTGCGCATCGAACCCGGTGGTCGCCGTGGCGTCCTCCATTCGCGGGCGCCAATCGCGCCAGAACGGCTGGCGCGCGCCCTCAGCCGCGGCCAATGCGCGATAGCGATGAAAGTCGCGCAGGAATTGCGGGAAGCGGCGCCATTGCGAGACCGGGGGCAGATGCATGAACGAGCCTTCATGGGAGAGCGACGCGGGCGACCCGCAAGCCGAACAGGCGCCAAGATGCGCAAGCTGGGGCGCGAGCGCAAGAGCATTCCCCCAAGACGACATGCGAACGCGCGCTAACCTCCAAGCCCTAGAAACGTCCGCGCCTGAAAAACCTCCGCGAGGAGCGCCCGCGCATAGCCGAAGACCGCGGCGTCCTCATCCCGAAAACCGATGAGCTGCAGGCCCAAAGGCAATCCCTCGTCCCAAAGGACAGGCAAGGATGCGGCAGGCGCGCCGAGATAAGACGCCGGCACGGAAAAGGCGGGATCGCCGGTCGCCATGCCGGGCGACGCCGCGCCGCTCGCCGACAGCGTGATGAAGGCGTCGACCTTTCCGCGCAGCTGTTCGAAAGCCTCGCGCGCCTCGTCGCGCGCCGCAAGCGCAAGGCGGTAATCGCTGATCGACATGGCCTCGGCTTCTTCGAGCTTCGCCAGCATGCTCGGCGAAATCTTGCTCGTGTCGAGATCGCGATAGACGTTCAACGGCCAGATCGATTCCCATGCGTTGATCTTGCGCGTCTGCGCGGCCGCGGCGCCAATATGCTCTTCAAGGCGCGCGAGATCGGGCGAGTCGCGACGCGTGAGAATCTCCACGCCGCTTGTCTCGATGGCTGCGCAGGCTTCAGCGAAAGCGCGACGCGCCCCTGCGCTCGCCCGCGCAAAGCCCGCCGTTTCGAGAACGGCGACCGCGCGCGCCCTTCGTTGATCCGGAAGCGAGGACGGGCCTTGCAGACCCGCGAAGCCGGGGTCGCCGCCCGCGCGCGCGGCGATTTCGGACAGGACGCACCATGCATCGGCGAGCGAGGCCGCGAGCACGCCCTGGCAACTCTGGCTCATGAAATCGTGGCTGCCGCCTCTGTTGATCGCGCCGAGCGACGGTTTGAAACCGACGCTGCCGCAAAAGCTCGCCGGCCGAATAATCGAGCCGACGACCTGCGTGCCCAATCCCGCGCTGATCATGCCGCTCGCGACGCCCGCCGCCGAACCGCTGCTGGAGCCGCCCGGCGTGCGCGTCACGTCCCACGGATTGCGCGTAGGACCGGGAACGGCGGAGGCGAATTCCGTCGTCACCGTCTTGCCGAGGATGATCGCGCCTGCGCTGCGCAGCGCCTTCACGCTCGCCGAGTCCTTGCCCGTGCGCACGCCCTCGAACAAGGGCGAGCCCATGCCGGTCGGCATATCCGCGGTCTCGATGACGTCCTTCACGCCGATGGGCATGCCGTCGACAGCCGAGAGCGGCGCGCCCTTCGCCCAGCGTTGGCTGGATTCCGCCGCGCGCTGGCGCGCAGCCTCCTTGTCGATGACGACGAACGCCTTGACCTCGGGCTCAAGCGTCTCGATCCGCGCGAGGCATTGTTCAAGAAACGCGCTTGGACTGGCGGCGCCAGAGGCGAACTCTCGCGAGAGCACCAGAAAGCTCGCAGGCGCAGGCCGCGCGCGCGGATCGTCAGCTGCGCTCACGGCTCGGCCTTGAGCGCATCGGCGGCGCGCGCGATCACACTCGCCGGGCTTGCATAGAGGCGATCCACGATTTTTTGCAGCTCGTCGCCCGCCACGGGATTGATGTCGAGCCCCATCTTATGGGCGTCCGCCTTGAGCTGGCCGTCGTTCATCGCTTTCATGAAAGCGCTGCGCAAGGCCGTGACGACGCCAGGCGACATGCCCGCCGCCACCACGAAGGGACGACCGAAAATCTGCTGGCTATAGATCAGCTCCATAGCCTGAAGGTCGATGTCGGACTTCGCGAATTCGACGGCGCGCTGCACGCCCTGCGCCGTCAATGTCTTGTCGCCTGACGGATGGTTTTGCGAAATGGCGCGGATGAAGCCGTTCTCCAGCCATTCGCCCTTTTGCATCCGCATCGATGAATAGCTCATGCCGCAGACGCCGCTCACCTCGTCGCGTTCGATGGCGAGGAGGATTTCGCGCGTTCCCGGATAGCCGGAGATGATTTTGAATTTGGCGCCGAGCATGCGATTGAGCACGAGCGGCTGTTCGCGCGTCGCGCCTCCGACGGCGCTGGCGCCCATCGTGACCTCTCGCGCCAAGGCGTCGCTGAGTTTCGTGACGCCCGTATTGGAGCGCACGAAGCACATGTCGATTTCGCTGTTGGCGCTGCCGATGTGAACGAGCTGCGAGGGATCATATTGCAGCTTCGACTTGTCGATATAAATGCCGCCGGTGATCGTGGCCGGCAGCACAAGCGCGATCCATGTCCCGTCCTTGGGCGCCACGCTATTGATGTAACGGGCGAGCGTGTTGCCGCCGGCGCCCGTCATATTCGAGGTGATCGCATTCGGATTGCCGGCGAGATATTTGCCGATATGGGATGCGAGCAAACGCGCATAGCTGTCATAGCCGCCGCCCGGCGTGCTCGCCACAGCGACCGTGATCTGCTTGCCGGCGAAATTTGCGGCAGGCGCCTGCGCGCTTGAGCGAGACGTCAGGCACAGCCCGACGACAGACGCCAATGCTGCGCGGACCAGCCACGGGAAATGCCTCAAGGACATGCGCTCCTCCCAGAAAAACGTTTTCTTTTGCGGCTTTTGACGCCTTGCTTGCCTGAAAGGCTACAATCAAGATCCTCCAGTGGCAAGCCGGCTTGTGGTCACTTGCGCTTCATCTCCGAGGACGAATTGATCGTCGCGTGAATGTTGCGCGCATAGTCCACAGCCCCGCGCACATCCATATCCATCGCCGTGCGCAGATATTCTTTCACGCCAAGAGTGGCGGGCGGCGGCGCGCGCAGAATCGCAGCGCATGTCTCCTCCAGATAAGCGTCGGCGCGATCCGGACGCACGATGTCGCTCACGATACCGAAGCTGAGCGCACGCTCCGGCGTAATGGCGGCCGAGGTATAGACAAGATGCGAAATGGCCTTGCGCGGCAGCCTGTCGACGAGAGACGACATCACCATAGTCGGCATTGTCCCGTGGGACATTTCCGGAATCTGAAACATCGCGTCCTCCGTCGCGATCGTCACGTCGCACAAGGCCGCGATCGAGCATCCAAAGCCGAGCGCCTTGCCCTGCACGAGCCCCACGACGGGAACCGGCGTCTCGCGAAACGCGCCATAGCAATTGAAGATCACCTCCGTGGAGCGGCGCCGATGCAGCGCTTCAGGCGACGCCAGACGCGGGCGCCCCGACGCGCGGCCCACGCAGAAATCGTCTCCCTTGCCGCGCAACGCGACCAGCCGAAAATCGCGCGCCTTCACGCCAAGCAGGTCGGCAAGCTCGCCCGCCATCTCATCGCTCACCGCATTGCCGGTCTCGGGCCGGTTCAATGTGATGCGCAAAATATCGCCGTCTTCCTCAACAATGATGTCCTGCGTCATATTCGCCTCCCTTGCATATGTCGATGCGCCGCGTCATCGCGGCTTATGATTTCGCGCGCTTCGCGTCCTCGATCGCCCGCCATACGCGCTCCGGCGTCGCCGGCATTTCAATATGCGTCACGCCGAATTCCGCCAGCGCGTCCACAATGGCGCTAACGATCACGGCCAGCGCCGGCGTCGTGCCGCCTTCCCCGCCGGCGCGAACGCCGAGCGGATTGCCGGGCGAAGGAATCTCGCTGATCTCGGTTGTGAAGCTGGGCAGATCATGGGCGCGCGGCATCGCATAATCCATGAAAGAGCCGGTGAGCGCCTGTCCGTCGCTTCGATCATAGACGACCTCTTCAAGCAACGCCTGACCAATGCCCTGCGCCGCCCCGCCCCGCGCCTGACCATGCAGGATCATCGGATTGATCGCGCGGCCGACGTCATCGACGGCGACGTAGCGGGCGATCTCCACCCGCCCTGTCTGCGGATCGACCTCGACCTCGCAGGCATGCGATCCATAGGGAAAGCCTGCGAGCTTCGTCGTCTGGTCGCTCTGGGCGGCAAGGCCGGATCGCGCGTCAAGCCCCTCGACGCGCCCGTCGCTGATGGCCCGCGCTACGTCATAGAGATGGATGGAACGGTCGGCGCCAACGACGGTGAACGACCCATGCGAGAAGACAAGATCCTCCTGCGCCGCCTCAAGAAGCTGCGCGGCTGCGGCGCGCGCTTGCTTCACGATGTCTTCGCACGCCTGCCCGATGACGAGTCCCGCAAGGCGCATGGAGCGGCCCGAATGCGAGCCTCCGCCGATACTGACCCGGTCCGTATCGCCCTGCACGAAGCGCACGTCCTCCAGCGGAATCTGCAACCATTCGCACAAGAGCTGGGCGAAGCTCGTCTCATGGCCCTGGCCCGTCGACTGGGTGCCGATCACAAGTTCGACGAACCCCTCGGGCTTGATCGCGATCTCCGCGCGCTCGCGCGGATCGCCTGTCGTGATCTCGATATAATTGGCGACGCCGAATCCGCGCCGCAATCCCTTCGCCTCGCTCTCGCCTCGTCGCTGCGCAAAGCCGTCCACGTCGCAGAGCGATGCGGCCTTCTCCATCACGGCGCGATAATCGCCATTGTCATAGGTCAGGCCCAAAGGATTGACGTAAGGCAATTGGGCGGGCGTAATCAGATTGCGCCGCCGAATGGCGATGCGGTCCATCTTCAACGCCTGAGCTGCGAGGTCGATCAGCCGCTCGATGACGAAAATAGCCTCGGGCCGTCCGGCGCTGCGATAGGAGGATGTGGGCGCCGTATTCGTCATCACCGCAAGCGCGCGCACATGCGCGTGCGGGATCGCGTAATTCCCGCTCATCAATCCCGCGCCTTTGGTGAGCGGCGTGAAGGCGACCGTATAGCCGCCGACATTGCTCACATTCGTG